>JANQQD010000027.1 GCA_028285185.1 Anaerolineae bacterium
CGCTGCTTCAAGGGACGGGGAACGGACTTGGTCGTGGCCCATCTGGCAGACGGCGATGGCCCGAAATCCGCCATCTGCGCCAGCGCCGGCAATCTCGGCCAGGGCCTGGCCTTCAGCGGCCGGCAGCGGGGTATAGAGCCCATCGTTGTTGCCTCCGCGGCGGCCAATGCGATGAAGCTTGAGCGCATCGGACGCCTGGGCGCGGCGATCCATCTGGTCGACGGCGATTTCGAGATGGCCCGGCAGACGGCCAGAGATATGGCCGAGGCCGACCGTCTCTTCCTGGTGGAAGACAGTGAGAACCTGGATACCTGCGAAGGTGCGGGCACGATCGGGCTGGAACTGGTGCGGGACCCCGAACCGATCGACGCGGTGCTGATCGCGCTGGGCGGCGGCGCCATGGCCACCGGCGTCGGCCATGTCTTCAAATCGCTGGCCCCCAGAGTGCAGGTGATAACGGTCCAGCCCGCGGGCGCCCCTGCCATGACCCTGTCGTGGCGTGCCGGGCGGGTGATCGTGACCGACACAATGGACACCATCGCCGACGGCGTCGCCGGCCGCTGCCCGATCCCGGACGTGCTGGCCGACTTGCTGGAGATCGCGGACGACGCCGTGCTGGTGGGCGAAGAGAGCATCATCGCCAGCATGCGCCTGCTCTACGACAAGGCCGGCCTTGTGGTCGAACCCTCCGCAGCGCTGGGCATCGCGGCAATCCTGGAAGGACAGAAGCGCTTCGCCGGCAAGCGGGTTGCCACCATCATCTGCGGCGGCAATGTGGTGCCGGACGATTTCCGAAGATGGGTTCCTTAATCGAGTGCGAAGAACGAGTCTCTTGATCGCCTGTTTGGTCGCGCACATTCGCGGGTTGGACCGACGCCTCCCTGCATGACCTGTCCCCCGCGCTTGCCCTTGCGAAGGGAGAGGATCGCATGGCTGCGTGTGGTCCGAGCCGAATGGCCGTTGACAGCCCGGCGATTTCCAGCATCTTAGGCCTATGAGCAAGGTGATCCGCCCCAGCCTGCGACGACGACGTGGCCGCCCGTTTGGGCGCGCGGCTGCGTGAGGCTGCCCGGACCGATCCCGCGAGCGTAATTCTTCCCTACCCCCTTTTCCCGCGCGGACGTCCTGGAAGCGGCTCGGCCGGTGCCCCAGAGCCCCAGCCCCCGACTTCGTTTGAGGACACGTCAGCGCACCATGTTCGAGATCACCACCGAAAGGCCCGAAGACGGCCCCGCCATTGAAGACCTGCTGGATCAGGCCTTCGGGTACGACCGCCATGCCAAGACGTCGTATCGGTACCGGCGCGGGCGAGCACCGGTCCGCAGCCTCAGCTTGGTGGCGCGGGGGCCGCTGGGGCTGGTGGGGTCCATCCGCTATTGGCCCGTCGAGATCGGGCATGGCGGCGCGCCGGCGCTGCTGTTGGGGCCGCTGGCCATCCACCCGGCCCATCAAGGCGTCGGGATCGGCCGAGGGCTGGTCTATCAGAGCCTGGACATGGCGTGGTGGGCCCGCCACCGGCTGGTGCTGCTGGTCGGTGACCTTCGCTATTACGGCCGCATGGGGTTCCGGCCGGCGTCCCCCTTCGGCATCGCCATGTCGGATGAGCAGCCGGAACGCCTGCTGGCCGTCGAACTTCAGCAAGGCGCGCTGGCAGAGGCCGAGGGGCCGGTGCTGCCCTGGACCGGCGGACCCGGTGGCAGTGTGCGTCGCAGCCTGCGGGTCGCAGCAGAGTAGCCCGGACGTAGCCGCCCGTCTCCGTCGTGATGGCATCGGATTAGGTTTTCGCGATGCCAGCGCGACGGAATGCCGGACCTCGCGCGTGCAAGTGTTAGATCGGTCCATCGGTACGATCCACGAAGGCACCCAGCCAGCGGATCTCAGGGGCCACGTCCTCAGAGCAACCCCGACCGATCGAGGCACGCCGCGCCGATGCGCGGGCGGGGCTCGCGGGCTCGCCACGCAAGGAAACTTAAGAGCCCGAAGCGAAAGGCAGGACAGTTATGCGCAGGGCAATCCGATTGAGCCTCTCGGCGATTGCGCTGGCAACCATCAGTTCCGCAGCACTGGCGCAGCGCGGCGTCGGCGACGACGAGGGGATCGTACGATCCGGCGTCGCCGTGGAGCCCACCGCCGTCACCGGCACCATCGTCGAGGTCATGCAGACCACGTGCGAGGCCACGACGGGACGGTCGCCCATCGGCGTCCACCTGGTGGTCGAGACGACGGACGGCGAGAGCGTGAACCTGCATCTCGGCCCGCTGGCCGCGATGGACGAACTACTCCCGGCCCTTGAGGCGGGTGACGGCGTCGAAGCGGCGGCGTTCCGTACCGAGGCCATGGCGGATGGCCACTACGTGGCCAGGACGCTGACCATCGACGATGAAACCGTCGCGCTGCGCGGCGACGACCTGCGGCCCGTCTGGGCCGGCGCTGGCCGCACGATGGCCCGAGGGCCTGGCCTGGGCGGTGGACAGGGATCTGGCATGCCCCGCGGCCAGGGCCTCGGTCTCGGCCCCTGTCAGTGGTAGGGTCGACAGGCGCCGTCTCGCGTCTTGCAGGCGGCGCCTCTACCGCTCCCACTCGAACCGGCCGGGGCCGGGCTCGTCCCAGGTCGCCTGCGGCCAGCCCACAAGATCCGTCAGCGCCTCAGGCGTCGCCGGCTGGTCAGTGGCGCAGGCCTCGTAGGTCTGCACCTCTTCACCCGATCTGGGATCGACGAAGACGAACTGGGTCGCCACCAGTCCATCGGCGATGGAAATCTCCAGCATCGGCGAAGGCAGCAGTCCGCCCACGCATGGGCTCAGGAAGAAGCGCGCGGTGAACGCGGCCGGCGGCGCGCAGGTCAGGCACAGCTCCGCCGTCTGCGCCATCGCGGCACAACGGATCGTCCGCTCCTCCGGATGTTCGATCAAGAACTCGCCGGCGGGCCAGTCCAGCGACAGCGACATCTCGCCCTGACCGTCTTCGGTCTGGCAGCGGGCAAAGCCTTCGGCGGCCATTGCGGGTGCAGCCGCCCCCAGCCAGGCGATCGCAGCGACAACAGGCAGTGTGGCTTTCAGGCTCATGCGCTTTCTCCGGGGGCCTGCCGCCGGCTGTGGCGACGCCATAGCATGATGAAAACCGGTGTCAGCCATATGGCAATCGTAACGACGCCGAGGCCGGCGGCGATCGGCCGCTCGAAGAAGGCCAGATAGTCGCCGCGCGAGCGGATCAGCGAGGTGACGAAGGTCCGC
>JANQQD010000038.1 GCA_028285185.1 Anaerolineae bacterium
GGCGACAGCTTCTTCCACCTGTCCGCCTATGGCCAGCCGGTCGAAGGGCTGAACATGTGCGGTGCCGGCCGTATCGTCTGCTGCGTCGATCCGGTGGGCGAGGTCTATGCCTGCCCGTTCATGCTGGCGCCCGAATTCTCCGCGGGCAATGTCAGGCAAGAGGGCGGGTTCGCGAACCTGTGGCGTACCGCCCCGCTGTTCGCGCATCTGCGCGACTGGCAGGTCGGTGGCAGCTGCCAGACCTGCAACGCCTACAGCCTCTGCCATGGCGGATGCATCGCGGTGAAGCACTTCACCGGCCGGTCGCTTGACGCCCCGGATCCCGACTGCGTGTTCGATACGCCGGACCGCGCGACAGCCCAAGCGCAGGCGTGAGGGTGATGGCCGAGCCGCAGCCCACGGACTACCAGGCTCTGTTCGAGCCGCTGCCGCTCGGCAGCAAGACGGCACCCAGCCGCTTCGTCTTTGCCGCCCACCAGACGAATTTCGCCACGCACCATCGCTTCGAGCGGCGGCATGCGGCCTATTACGGCGCGCGCGCGGCGGGCGGGGTCGGACTGATCGTGCTCGAAGGCAGCGTGATCCATCCTTCGGACTGGCCGTACGAGTATGTCATCCGCGGCTATGACGCGCAGGTCGTCGACGGCTACCGGCTTGTGGCCGACGCAGTTCATCGCCAAGGCGGCCTGGCTCTCGCGCACCTCACCCACAGCGGCATGCAGGGCAGCAGCCACTACTCGCAGCTCCCCCTCTGGGCCCCCTCGCCCGTGCCGGAGGTCAGCAGCCGGGAAATGCCGCAAGAGATGGAGGCGGCGGACATTGAGGCGGTGGTCGAGGGTTTCGCCCAGTCGGCACGATACGCGATGGATGGGGATCTGGACGGCGTTGAGATCAATGCCGGCCAGAACAGCCTGATCCGCCAGTTCCTGTCGCCGTTGACCAACCAGCGCGGCGACGACCATGGCGGCGATCTGGACAATCGGCTGCGCTTCGGACGCGCGGTGATCGGGGCGGTTCGCGAAGCCGTCGGTCGCGAGGCCGTCGTGGGTCTGCGTCTGGCCGGTGACGAGCACGCGCCCTGGGCCGGCCTCAAGCCCGAAGACGCCGCGGACATCGCGCGCCTGCTGGCGGGTGACGGGCTGATCGATTTCATCAGCGTCACCAGCGGCAGCATCTACAGCAGCCACCAGACCCGGCCCGGCCTCTATGCGCAGCCCGGCTTTGCGGTACCGCTGGCCGGCCTCATCAAGCAGGCCGTCACCGTACCGGTGTTTGCCCAGGGCAGCATCGTCGACCCGGCGATGGCCGCCGCCATCCTGGCGGACGGGCAAGCCGATGCGGTGGAGATGACGCGGGCGCTGATCGCCGATCCGGCCCTTCCGCAAAAGGTGCGCAACGGCGCCGCGGAGTCCATGCGGCCTTGTACGCTGTGCAACCAGCTCTGTGTCGTGGCCCAGGTTCAGAACCCGCGGCTGAGCTGCGTCAACAACCCCGCCGCCGGCCATGAGTGGCTGCCCGAGTTTGCGCCACCGACGCGCGCGCCCATGCGCCACCGCGTCATGGTGGTCGGCGCCGGCCCGGCGGGGCTGGAGGCCGCCCGCGTGGCGGCGGAACGCGGTCACGATGTGACGGTGTACGAGCGGGAGCGCTGTACGGGCGGCGCCGTCCGGCTGGCGGCATCAGCACCGCAGCGGGAGCGATTGGCCCTGACAGCCGATTGGCTGGAAACCCAGGTCCGCTACCTGCAGGTGCCGATCCGCACGGGCGTCGAGGTGACGCCGGAGATGGTCCAGGCCGAAGCGCCGGACGCCGTGATCGTTGCCGTCGGCGGGCAGGTGGATCGTTCGTTCGCTGCCGCCGCGAACGGCGGCCCCCAGCGGGTCGACGCGCGGCAGGTGCTGCGCGGTGATGTGACGGCCACGCCAGGCAAGGCCATCGTGTTGGACGGGATCGGCGACCAGATCGCCATGGGCGTGGCTGAGTGGCTGTCCGATCGCGGCTGGCAGGTCGAAGTGGTCAGCGCCGACATGTTCGTCGGCCAGCGCCTGACAGCGACCATGGAGCTGACGCCGTGGAACCAGCGGGCCAGCGCCAAGGGGATCGCGCTCAGGCCGCAGATCGAAGTCGACCGCGTGACCGGCCGGACCGTGGTGGGCGTCGATGTCTTCGACCGCAAGCCGGTTGAGATCGGCGAGGTCGACCTGGTCGTCACCGCCGACCACGAACGGCCGGACGAGGGCCTGTACTTCGCCCTGAAAGAAGCGGGCCGTCGGGTCTTCCGCGCCGGCGACTGCGTCGCCCCGCGCAGCATGAGCCAGGCAATCCTGGAAGGCTATCGAGCCGGGCGGGAGGTGTAGCATGGTCAGCGCGAACCGGCTGCTGTTCACGCCGCTGAAGATCGGCAGCATCACGGTGCAGAACCGGATCGTCTTTTCGGCGCACCTGACTAATTTCGCCGAAGACTTCATGCCGACCGATCGGCACGGCTACTATTACCGGGAACGGGCGGTCGGCGGCACGGGCCTGATCATCACCGAAGAGCACTCGACCCACCCGACCGACCACCCCTACGAGAAGCTGATCCACGCCTTCAACCCGGCGGTGATCCCCGCCTACCGGCGGATCACCGACATGGTGCATGCGGAAGGCGTGCCCATCCTGGCGCAGATCAACCACAACGGCGGCCAGGGCAGCGGCATGTTCACGCGGCTGCCGGCCTGGGCGCCGTCGGCCGTCGCCGACCCGCTGTTCCGCGAAGTGCCGAAGGCGGTGGAACACGAAGACATCCGCCAGATCATCGAAGGCTACGCCACCGTCGCCGGCTACACCAAGCAGGGTGGCTTCGACGGGGTGGAGCTGCAGTGCTCCCATTCCTCCATCGTGCGTCAGTTCCTCTCGCGCGCCACCAACCGCCGCGACGACGAATACGGCGGTAGCCTGGAGAACCGCTCACGGCTGTTGCGCGAGATCATCGCCGCCATCCGCCTGGCGGTGGGCCGCGACTATGTGATGAGCGTGCGCCTCTGCGGCGACGAGCTGATCCGCGACGGCATCACCATCGACGAGGCGGTGGCGCTGGCCCGCATCCTGGAAGACGACGGGCTGATCGACTGCATCAACACCAGCATCGGCAGCGCCACCCAGACGCTCTACATGATTGAAGCGTCGATGCGGATCCCGCCGAACTACGCCATGTTCATCCCGTCGGCGATCCGCAAGGCCGTGCGGATACCGGTGATCGGCGTCGGGCGGGTGAAGGATCCGATCCAGGCGGAGCGCGTGCTGGCCGAAGGGCATGCCGACCTTGTCGGTGTGGTACGCGCGCAGATCGCCGATCCGGAGTTCGCGCGCAAGGCCCGTGAGAACCGGGTCGACGACATCCGCCTTTGCCTCTCCTGCAATCAGGAATGCGTCGGCCGGATGGGCCTGAATCGCTGGCTCGGCTGCATTGAAACGCCGGCCACGGGGCAGGAGAGGACGTACGGCGCCGGCACCCTGCGCCGCGCGGAACCAGCCAAGCGGACCGTGGTCGTGGGCGGCGGCCCGGCCGGGCTGAAGGCCGCTGCCGTTGCCGCGCGCCGCGGGCACGCGGTCACGCTGATGGAAAAGGAAGACCGTCTGGGCGGCCAGGTCATTTGGGCATCGCGCGTCACCAATCGGGCGGAATTCGGCGACATCGTGCGCAACCTGGTGCACGAGGTCACGCAGCTGAACGTCGATGTGCGTACAGGGACGGATGCGACGGCCGAGACGGTGCAGGCAGAGAGCCCCGACGCCGTCATTGTTGCCACTGGGTCAACGCCTGACCGCTACGGCATCCCGGGCGGCGACGGACCGGAGGTGGCCGATGTGACCGACATCCTGTCCGGCGCGGTCAAACCCGGCAAGCGCGTGATCGTGATCGACCGGCTGGGTTTCCACGAGGCCACCAGCACGGCGGAATTCCTCGCGGAACAGGGCTGCGAGGTCGAGGTCGTGACACCAACGCTCTATGTCGGCCAGGACCTGGGCGTCACGCTGGACCTTGAGAACTGGTACCGCCAGGCGCGCCGGCTGGGGATCACCTGCACGCCCAACCACTCGGTGCTGAGCATCGAAGACGGCGTGGTGACGGCGCTGCACAACTACAGCGGCCAGATCGTGACCTTCCAGAAGGCCGACACCGTCGTGCTGGCGATCCACCGCAAGGCCAATCACGGTCTGTACCACGCCCTGAAAGGCCAAGTGCCCGAGCTCCACCGCATCGGTGACTGTGTGGCACCGCGCCGGGCCCATGCCGCCATCATCGAAGGCGAGCGGGTCGGGAGGGCGGTCTGATGACGGGCCCGGTCGTTGTCATTGCCGAAACCGACCACGGCGCATTGACCCCGCCGACCCTGGAATGCGTGGAAGAGGCGCGTGACGTCGTGGCCGAACGCGGCGGCCAGATGCACGCTATCCTGCCCGGCCATGGCGTCGCCCCGCTGGCCGAGACGCTGGGGGCGCACGGTGCCGACCGCGTCACGGTGGTCGAGCATCAGGCCCTGGCGCAGTTCAGCGCCGATGGCTGGCTGGCTGCCCTGGAGCCCGTGCTGCGGGCGTCACGGCCCATGCTGTTCATCGCGCCCGACAGCGGATACAGCCGCACCTGGCTGCCGCGCCTGTCGATCCGTTGGCGCATCCCGCTGATCACCAACTGCTCGCGCATAAAGGTGATCGTTGACGGGTATCCGGAAATCTACCGGTTCGGCCATGACGGCAGGGCGCATGAACGCCAGATCTGGGCACGCGGCACGCTCATGGGGTGCCTGCTAGCGCCCGGCGTGCGTGGCGTCGGGGCCGCGCGGGCCCGACGCCATATCGAGATCGAGACAGTGACGCCGGCGCTGGACCCCTCGTCCTTCCGCGACCGCACGCTGAAGACCCTGCCGCCCGACCCGAAGACGGTCGATCTGGCGGATGCCGAGCGGATCATCTCCGGCGGCCTCGGTGTCGGCGGGACGGACGGCATGGCGCAGTTGCGCCAGCTGGCCGATGCGTTGGGGGCGACGCTGGGTGGCACACGGGTCGCTGCCGATCGCGGCTGGCTGGATGAAGACCGGTTCATCGGGTCCACCGGCAAGATCGTTTCGCCGAAGCTCTATGTGGCGTTCGGCGTCTCCGGCGCCGGTCAGCATGTCGCCGGCATCGGCGCCAGCGAATTGATCATCGCCGTCAACACCGACCGTACCGCACCGATGCTGAAGATGGCGGATCTCGGGGTCGTCGGCGACCTGCACCAGATCGTCCCGATCCTGCTCGGCAAGCTGCAGGCGCTCGCCGGCGAACGGAACGAAGACGCAGTTCATGAACCGGAACCGGCCGAGCTCGCCCTGAGTGCGGCAGGGTCCTGACGTCCGGGCCGACGGGAGAGGCAAGGTCCATGACCGCCACCAATGGCAGCGAGCATTTCGATGTCATCGTCGTCGGCGCCGGCCCCGCCGGCAGTGCCGCAGCGCTGCTGGCCGCGCGGGCCGGATTGAAGGTCATCCTGATCGAGCGTGGCGAGTACCCCGGTGCGAAGAACGTTTCGGGCGCGGTCTTCTACGGCAGCACGATCCTCAATCAGTTGATCCCGGAGTGGTGGGAGCAGGCGCCGGTCGAACGCCATGTCTGCCGACGCGAGCTCGTGCTGATGTCGCCGACCACCTCGGTCTCGCTGGATTTCCGCTCCGCAGCCGAAGGCTATGTTCAGCCGCCCTATAACGGCTTCACCGTCCTGCGCCCGAAATTCGACCGCTGGTTCGCGGCCCAGGCCGAAGCGGCGGGCGCCTTCCTCTTGACCTCCACAGTCGTCGACGACCTGCTCTGGGACGGACCCCAGGTCGTCGGCGTCAAGACGCGCCGCGACGAAGGCGACATCCGCGGCGATGTCGTCATTGCCTGCGACGGCGTGAATTCCTGGCTGGCGCGCAAGGCCGGACTGCAGCGTGAGCTGCACACGCATGAGCTGTCGCTTGGCGTGAAAGAGGTGATCGGGCTGGACGAAGGGCTGATCCGTCAGCGCTTTCAGCTCGCTGGTGACGAGGGCATGGCGCTGGAGTATGTGGGTGCCGTGACCGAAGCCGTCCATGGCGGCGCGTTCCTCTATACAAACCGCAACTCGCTGTCGCTCGGCGTCTTGGCCCAGCTTTCGTCGCTGGTGGAGCACAAGAAGCGGCCCTACGACCTGTTGGAAACGTTCAAGGCGCATCCCGCGGTCGCCCCGCTAGTGCGCGGCGGGACGCTGCGCGAATACTCAGCGCACCTGATCCCCGAATCCGGCTGGAACATGATGCCGGCACTTTTCAGCGACGGCTTGATGGTGGCCGGCGACGCCGCCGCCTTCTGCCTTGCCACCGGCATCTATATCGAGGGCATCAACTATGCCATGCAGTCGGGCCTTGCGGCGGCGGAGGCGGCGATCCTGGCCTGCAGGCGCAAGGAATTCTCCCGCTATACGCTTTCGCACTACATGGAAGCGCTGCGTCAGCGAAACGTGCTGACCGACTTCCAGGCCTACCGCCACGCCCCCGGCTTCGTGAACGGCGAACGCCTGCAGAACCTCTATCCGCAGCTGGCGGCTCTGGGCGGCGAAGCGCTGTTCCGTGTGGACGGCAACCGCAAGCAGAAGCTGCTGCCGCTCTATTGGCGCACGCTGCGCCAAGTTGGGGCGAAACCGCGCCATGTTCTGCAGGATCTCTATCAAGTCGCGAGGGCGTACCTATGGTGATGACCACGCATGACGAGAAGATGCGGACCCCGCGGTTCAGGGTCGACGACACGCCGCATATCGTCGTCGACGGCGAGAAGTGCCGGACCTGCGCCGTTCGTTCGTGCGTGACCGTGTGCCCGGCCAACCTGTTCGTGCTGCTGGACGACGGCCACGTGCTGTTCAACTACGAACAGTGCTTCGAGTGCGGTGCCTGCTACTTCGTCTGCGCTGTGGAAGGTGCGATCCGCTGGACCTATCCCAAGGGCGGGTTCGGCGTGACCTTCCGAGAGTCGTGAGAGGCCCCGCGATGCGCATCGCCGTCTGCCTCTCCCGCCTTCCGGACCCCGAAACCGTCGAGGTCGACCCGTTCACCGGCGCGATCGATCTCAGCCGGACCTTGTACGTGCTGAACCCGGCGGACGCGGCGGCGTTGGAGCTGGCGCTCAGGCTGCGCTCGGACGGCGACAGTGTGACCGCGCTGACCGTCGGCCCGGTCGAGGCGGAGCAGGTGCTACGCGACGCGCTGGCCGTCGGCGCCGACCAGGTCCTGCGCATCTGGGAAGAGGGGCGGACGACGACCCGGCCCGCCGTAACCTCGCTGCTGCTGGCCACGGCGCTGAGAACCGAAGGGCTGCCGGATCTCGTGGTGTGCGGCTCGCGCAGCCTGTCGGGCGGGTCGGGAAAGGTCCCGGCCTTTATCGCCGAATACCTCGATTGGCCGGTGGTCACCGATATCCTGCATTTCAGCCTTTCCGACGGTCGTGTGCGGTTCCGGCGCCGACTGCCCCGGGGGGCGCGGTCGGACGGCGAAGTGACGCTGCCGGCCGTCCTCGCCGTGGAGGCCGGAACGGCGCCGTTGCGCTACGCCGGCCTGCCCGGACTGATGCAGGCCAAACGGGCGACCATCGCGCACCGGCAACTGCCGGAGCTCGGGCTGTCGCCGATGGACCTCAACTTCCCCTCATCGACGGCGCATGCGGCGATGCCGCCCTACCCGCGCCCGCGGGAGATGTTCATCCCTGACAGTTCGCTGCCGCCGGAAGAGCGCGTGGCGCAGATCATGTCCGCCGGCGTCGCCCAGAAGGCCGGGCGGATCGTCGACGGCTCGCCGGAAGAAATGGCCGATGCCATCCTTGCATTCCTGCAGGAGCACGGGTTCGTGGCGGGGCCGGCATGACGCGGCGGCTAGCGGAGATGACCTGGCCGGACGTGGCCGCCGCCGTGGCCGCCGGTGCGACCACGGTGATCCTGCCGCTTGGCGCAACGGAGCAGCATGGCCATCATCTGCCGCTCGGAACCGACACGTTTCGGGCAGCAGCGTTGTCCGACCGGCTGACCGAGGCAGCGCCGGGAACCCTGGTGGCACCAACCCTGCCGATCGGCTGTTCCGACGAGCATCACGGGTTCGCAGGGCTCTTGAGCCTCGACCACGAGACCATGGCCGCCGTCATTGTCGACTGCGCCGGCCGCATGGTCGGCTGGGGCGTGCGGCGGCTGGCGCTGCTGTCCGCCCATGGCGGCAACGCCCGAGCGATCGAGCTCGCGGTCAACCGTCTTCGGGATTGCCTGCCGACCCTCGCCGTGGTCGCACTCGGAGGCCGGTCCATGGTGTCCGATCACATACTGGCTGTGGCGGCCATCGACGGGGTCTCGGCC
>JANQQD010000076.1 GCA_028285185.1 Anaerolineae bacterium
GCTGGTCCAGCTTCCCTACGCGCCGAACGTGCCCGCCGACCGGCTGACGCTGAGCGAGGGGCTGGACGTCACGGGCCAGAACTACGACGGCAGCCTGGAGCGAGACCGGCGGGCGCTGCTCGGCCGCTTTGGGCGCTTCATGCCCGTAGGCTTCTATTACAAGGCGTTCTTCCGCCCCAAAGGTGCCTGGGATTTCTGGGAGAAGACGTTCCGGCGCATGGCTGGGCTGGGCCGCGTCGATCCCGAAACGCCGCATGCCTATCATGACAAGCAGTACCTGTTCGCCGATGTCGCCGTCATCGGCGGCGGACCGGCGGGTCTGGCCGCGGCCTTGGCGGCGGCGGACAGCGGGGCCGAGGTGCTGCTGGTCGACGACCAGCCGATTCTCGGCGGCTCGCTAAACCACTCCGGCAGTTCAGACGAAGCGATAAGGCTGGCGGCTGAGATCGAGACGCGGGCGCAGATCCGCGTGCTGTCGCAGGCCAGCTGCACCGGCTGGTTCGCGGACCATTGGCTGGCCGTGGTGTCCGGTCGGCGGCTCTACAAGGTCCGCGCACGGGCAACTGTGGTCGCCACCGGCGCCATCGAGCAGCCGATGGTGTTCGCCAATAACGACCTGCCGGGCGTCCTGTTGGGCAGTGCCGCGCAGCGGTTGATCCATCTCTACGGCGTCCGGCCGGGCGACCGGGCCGTTGTCGTCACGGGCAATGACCAGGGCTACGCAGTGGCCGACGACCTGGCCGCCACGGGTGTGGAGATTGCGGCCATCGCCGACTTGCGCGAGGGACCGTCTGCCCGCGTGGGCCATGCGGGCACCGTGGTCCATGCCGGCCACACGGTGATCGAAGCGGTGCCTAACAAGGGTAATCTCGGCATCGCCGCAGCGATGCTGGCCCCTGTCACCACGCGGGGGAAGGCAGGCGCGCCCTTGGCACCGATACCGTGCGATCTGATCGTCACCTCGGTCGGCGTCATGCCGGCGGCCCATCTGCTCTGCCATTCCGGCATGCGGCTGGGCTATGACGACGACTTGGCAATGCTGACGCTTGGCGACCTGCCGCCCGGGCTGTTTGCTGCCGGTGGCGTGGCCAACACCTTCGCGCCGGCCGCGCTCGTGGCGGACGGCAAGCGCGCCGGCTGGCAGGCCGCGGCGGATGCTGGGCACAAGAAGGGGCGCATGCCGGCCAAGCCAAAGACGCGGGGCGCGGAGGGCATCAACCACCCCTATCCCTATTTCCCGCACCCCAAGGGCCACGACTTCGTCGATCTGGACGAAGACCAGCAGGTGGCCGATGTGCTGAACGCGCTGGCCGACGGCTTCGACCATATCGAGCTGTTGAAGCGCTACACCACGATCGGCATGGGCCCGAGCCAGGGCCGGCACTCACAGCTCGCGACGCTTAGGCTGGTGGCCCAAGCCACAGAGCGCCCATCGGGCGAGGTTGGGCTGACCACGGCCCGGCCACCGGCGGAGCCCGAGACCATGGGCGTACTAGCAGGCCGCAGCTTCGAGCCGGAACGTCTGACGGCGCTGCACCACCGGCATCTGGAAGCCGGAGCCCAGATGATGCCGGCTGGTGCTTGGTGGCGGCCCGCTTTCTATGCCCCCGCCGATCGACGCAACGAGGCGATCCGCGACGAGGTCCTGGCGATCCGCCGTGGCGTCGGGCTGATCGACGTCTCAACGTTGGGCGGCATCGAGGTGCGCGGGCCGGACGCCGCGGAGTTTCTGGAGCGCGTCTATACCTTCGCCTATGCCAAGCAGCCGGTCGGGCGCTCGCGCTATGTGTTGATGTGCGACCAGACCGGCGCGATCGTCGACGACGGCGTCGCCTGCCGGTTCGGCGAGCGCCACTTTTACGTCACCGCGACCACGACCGGGGCCGACGCCGTCTATCGCCAGATGCTGTGGTGGAACGCGCAATGGCGCCTGGCGGTGGACATCGCCAACGTCACCGCTGCCTATTGCGGCATCAACATCGCCGGGCCGAAGAGCCGGGCCGTGCTGGCGCCGCTGGTGGAGGGGCTCGATCTCGGCGGCGATGCGTTCGGCTATATGGGCGTGCGCGAAGCGGCGGTCGCCGGCATCCCCTGTCGAATCTTGCGCGTCGGCTTCGTCGGCGAGTTGGGGTACGAGCTGCACGCGCCGGCCGGCTGCGGCGAAGCGCTATGGGACGCACTGTTCGAAGCGGGACAGAGGGTCGGCATCCGCCCCGTGGGCATCGAGGCCCAACGCGTTCTGCGGCTGGAGAAGGGCCACATCATCGTCGGTCAGGACACCGACGGGCTGACCTTTCCACAGGAAGCCGATATGGCCTGGGCGATCGCGCGCAGGAAGCCGTTCTTCGTCGGCGGCCGGTCGATCGAGATCCTGGCCAAGCGGCCGCTCACCCGCAAGCTTGTGGGCTTCACCCTGCCGTCGGATGCCAGTCTGCCGGAGGAATGCCATCTCGTGATTCGCGGCACTGAGATTGCCGGCCGCGTCACCTCCGTCACGCGCTCACCGACGCTCGACCGTATTATCGGCCTCGCCTACGTGGCGCCGGAGGACGCAGTGCCGGGCAGTCCGTTCCACATCAAGGTCGGCGGCACCTTCGTGAAGGCGGAGGTCGTCCCTCTGCCCTTCTACGATCCGGACAACACTCGCCAGAACCTCTGATCCCGTCATCCGGAACCGTGCGTACGCCCCTGGGGACAGGCGTACGCACGGATCAGCCGGTTACTGCGGGTCGGCAGCGGGGTCCGGCTCAAGCGCGGGCCAGTTGTTGTCGGCGTTCACGATGTGTCCCGGCACGTCCTGCATGAACAACTCTTGCGCGCGACCGCTGACGTTCAGGTAAAGGCGCCCATCCTCGACATGCCATTGCAAAGGCTCACCTGGAACCTTGTAGTTCTGGGCTGCGCCGAAGGCGCAATGGCCATCATATTGCGGCGCATAGGCTTCCGGATCGGCGGCGAACAGGTCGCGGTTCTCCGCGCTGCTGAACAGCCAGGTGGCACCGTTGTATTCATGGGTGTACGCGTCGGACCCTTCCACCGGCGCGTCGGCCGTGAAGTACGACACGGCGTCGAAGCCGCTGAGCGCATAGCCATTCGCGCCGAGATACTGGGGGCCGGCGAACGCCGACGGCGCGAAGGCAACGGTGGCTGCCGCAGCGAACAAAGCGGCTTTGAGCGAATGGCGCAGCATGATCGGATCCCTCCTTTGTCTGGGCCTCTGCGCCAGCAAGGTGGGTTCAGCCCGGCTCACACGCCAATAAGCCTTTCGTGAGCCCAGCAGGAGCGGTCGGCCGCGCGGCCTCCGCCGGCCGGGCAAGCGCGGCAAGCTCCGGCGGCGCAGCCAGTTCTTCCGGCGTCAGGAACAGGCCGAGACGACGCGCCGCCGCCCCCAGATCGGCACGACTGGTCATCACCGCCAGAGGCGCGCCGAGTGCCAAACCGGCAAGAACCGGCGCCGTCCACCACAACAAGTCCGGCACGGTCGGGATCAGTGCCGCGGCCAGGATGCCCGCCAGCAGGATGTGCGGGATGTGATAGCGCATCGCCTCACGGAAGCCGATGCCGCGGCCATCGCGCGCCTGCGCCTCCCACCCCACGCGCCGGCCCAACAGAGTGGCCAGAACGAAGTTGGTGTGGAACATCATCATGACCGGCGCCAGCAAGGCTGAGGCTACGAACTCCAACATCGCACTGACAGTCAGGCGGGCGCCGCCGCCATAGCCGGCACGCAGCTCAGGCTTCACCAAAGCCAGCACGATGCCGAACAGCTTCGGGGCGACCACCATGCCGATGGTCAGGCCGAACAGCGACAAGGCTTCGCCCGTCTTCAGGATCGGCCAGACCGGGAACAGCGTGTACCCGTCCTGGAAATAGTCGATCCCGCCGACAGCCTCGTCCACGGCATCGGCGATGCCACAGACCATCAACAACAGCCAGAGCGGTGCGGTCAGATAGGCCATCACCCCCATCACAAGGTGAAGGCGGCTGAGACCATGAAGCCCGCGGGCGCCCAAGAGGCGCAGGTGCTGGAGATTGCCGCGGCACCAACGCTGGTCCCGGCGCATGTAGTCCAGCAGATTGGACGGCATCTCCTCAAAGCTGCCGCGGTCGTCCGGCAGCATCCAGACCTTGTACCCGGCGCGGCGCATGAACGCCGCTTCCACGAAGTCGTGGCTGAGAATGTCCCCGCTCAGCGGCCCGCGGCCGCGCAGTGTCGGCAGCCGGCAATGCTCGGCAAATGGGGCCATGCGCAGAATAGCGTTGTGGCCGAAGAAGTTGCCCTCGCCCTGCTGCCAGAAGGCAAAGCCGGTGGAGACGGCAAGCGCGCCCAGACGACTGCCGAACTGCAGGATGCGGCCGAACAGCGTTTCCTGGCGCGCGATCACCGGCAGTGTCTGGATGATGCCGACATCGGGCGACGCCTCCATCATCCGAGCCAGCCGCACCAGGGTTTCGCCGCCCATCACGCTGTCGGCGTCCAGCACGATCATGAAGTCGTACTGCGCACCCCAGCGGCGGCAGAAATCGGCGATGTTGCCGGCCTTGCGGCCCGAATTCTCCTTGCGCAGCCGGTAGCGGATGCGGTGCGGCTCGGGACACGATCTCTGCCATCGGCGAAAGGCGCGCTCCTCCGCCGCGGCAATGGCGGGGTCGCGGCTGTCGCTCAGCACGAAGACATCGAAATGCCCGGCCTGCCCCGTTTGCTGCAGCGAGCGGTAGGTTGCATCCAGCCCGGCAATCACACGCTCGGGATCTTCGTTGCAGATGGGCATGACGATCGCCGTGCGGGTGGTGAGCGGAGCTCTCCTGTTACCCAGATCCGACACGGCCGCGGCGACGCGCAGCGGGTTTCGCGATGTCAGCTGCAGGACGAAGCCGATCGCCGCACTCCAGAACGACAGCGTGATCCACCAGAAGGTCAGCCCGAACAGCGTGAGCAGGACCAGTTCCACCCAGGTCATGCCATTGGCGCCCAGGATGTCCGCCATCTCGAGCACCCCGGCGGCAGTGGTGACGCCGACCAGTCCGAAATAGAGGCAGCGCCGCGGCCAGGCGGACGGCCGGCGGCCGGTGTGCCATGTCACTCCGTCCATAGGTAGCTCCAGGTTTCGGTCAGGGCGTGGCGGCGCAGCCTGAGGAAGCACCGCAAGTCGGACGGGCTTCGTCCGTCCGGCACGAAGTCGAAGAACACGCGCCAGCCGCCGGTCTCGGTGTTCTTGTGCGTCACCGGCGTCTCGATGCGGCCGCTGGAGGCGTTGACCACCGCCTCCACGGGTTGGTCGGCATCCAGGTAGGCGAGGTCCCCGCCATTGAATTCGATGACGAACAGGCGTGCCCCCGCCGGCGGCTCTTCCAGCGAACCGGGCCGCCTGGCCGTGCCGATGCGGGTGCTGACCGCAGAACCACCAGGCGGTACGTTCGGGGCCTCGTCAAACGCCTGCAGCACATAGGCGAATTCCATCGGCTGGCCGACTTCGGCGGCCGCGTCGGGAACCCAGTAACAGACGATGTTGTCGTGGATCTCCGAATCGCTGGGGATTTCCACCAGTTCGACCCGGCCCGGGCCCCAATCGCCTATCGGTTCCACCCAGGCACTGGGACGGCGGTGGTACTCCGCTTCCAGGTCCTGATAGTTGGCGAAGTCGCGATCCCTCTGCAAAAGGCCGAAGCCCCGTGGATTGGTGGCATAGAAGGCACTGACATTGAGGTTGCCGCGGTTGACCAGCGGCCGCCACAACCATTCGCCGGTGGCAAAGCTGATCAGCAGGCCGTCGCTGTCATGCACCTCCGGCCGGAAGTCGTCGAAGGTGTGGGCCCCGTTCTCTCCATAGAGAAACATGCTGGTGACCGCGGCGAGCCCCAGCTTCTCCACCGGCTCGCGCGGAAAGACGGTCGCCTGCACTTCCACCCGCGTCGTCGTGCGCGGCTGCAGCACAAATCGGTACGCGCCGGTCGCACTGGGGCTGTTCAACAGAGCATGAACGATCAGGTCGCTGCTGTCCGGCGCCGGCTCCTCGATCCAGAACTCCTCGAACACCGGAAATTCCTCGCCGCCCGGCAGGGCAGTATCGATGGCCAGCCCCCGCGCGGACTTCCCGTAGATCTGGCCGCGGCCGATCACGCGGAAATAGCTGGCCCCCAGAAAAACAGCGAACTCGTCCCGCGCACTGGCGCCGTTCAAGGGATAGTGGACGCGAAAGCCTGCGAATCCGAGGTCGGCCGGATCGTCTGGCATCTCAAGCTCGATGCCGTAGTCATAGAGATCGGGCGAGAAGACCAGCGGCAGCGCCTCCTCGTCGCGCAGAATGTTGATCGCCACCGGCCGTTCGTACTGGAAGCCCGGATGGAAGAACTCCAGCGAAAACAGCCGCTCCCCGCGCCAGAGCGCGGCATCGGGCCGATAGCGGATATTGCGGTAGCCATCGTAGTCGAGTTCGCGCCAAGCTTCCGGCGCCACGGGCCGTGTGTCTTCATACGGCTCCTCCGCCATACGCCGCGCCTGTTCCACCAGCCAGGCACGACTGAACAGGGCGCGGTCGCCGCGGAAGGCAGGCTGCGCCGCCGCAGGGCCCGACAGAGTAGACGCCGCCGCCGGCAACAGGGCAGCCGACATGCCGGCACGCAGAAGGGTCCGTCTTTGCACCATGCCTGGGTCCTAGAGGTTCGGTTCGTTCCGGCCAGGCCGAGCCATGGCCGCACATCCCTCGTCGCCTGACGTTGCAAGCGCGTTCGGTCTGCGACCGAAATACGGCAACTTCGTATTTGGTTCAGCAGAAGTTTATGACGGTGGCCACAATCCGTGAGCGACCGACCCAGTGTTCCGCGCTATATCACTGCCGCGTGAACACGGATGCGACGGTTGGTGCGGCCGGCAGGGCCGACGGGAGAGCCATGGAGATGAGCGAGGCAGCGGGGCCCCTGACAGGCCTGCGGGTACTGGATCTGAGCCGCATTCTGGCGGGGCCCACATGCACGCAGCTGTTGGGCGATCTCGGCGCCGAGATCATCAAGGTCGAACGGCCCGGAGCCGGCGACGATACCCGCAAATGGGGCCCGCCCTATGTGCGCGATGCCGAAGGTCGGGAGACGACCGAGAGCGCCTATTATCTCTGCTGCAACCGCAATAAGCGTTCCGTGACGATCGATTTCACCCAGCCCGAGGGCGCGGCCCTGGTGCGCCGCCTTGCCGCAACCTCGGACGTGCTGATCGAGAATCTGAAGGTCGGCGGGCTCGCGAAATACGGCCTGGCCTACACCGACCTGGCGCCTGAGCTGCCACGGCTGGTCTACTGCTCCATCAGTGGCTTCGGGCAGACCGGGCCCTATCGCAACCGGCCCGGCTACGACTTCCTGATCCAAGGCATGGGCGGGATCATGAGCATGACGGGCGAGCCGGACGGCGAGCCCATGAAGGTGGCCGTCGGCATCGCCGACGTCATGTGCGGCATGTATGCCTCCAGCGCGATCCTGGCGGCCCTCAGGCACCGCGATGCGTCCGGCGAAGGCCAGTATATCGATATCGGCCTGTTGGACAGCCAAGTGGCCTGGCTGATCAACGGCGGCCTCTATTACCTGACGTCGGGCGAACCGCCACCGCGGCTGGGCAACGCCCATCCCAACATCGTGCCCTATCAGGTGGTGCCGGCCAGCGACGGCTACTTCATCCTGGCCGTCGGCAATGACCAGCAGTTCCGCCGGTTCTGCGAGTTCGCTGGTGGGGCGGACCTGGCTGACGACCCGCGATTCGCCCGCAACGCCGACCGGGTGCGCAATCGTGATGCCTTGCTGCCCTTGCTGGAGAATCTGACCCGGGTGCACCCCATCAGCCATTGGCTGGACGGGCTTGAGCAGCGCAACGTTCCCTGCGGCCCGGTCAACGACCTGCGCCAGGTGTTCGACGACCCGCAGATCCGGCACCGCGAGATGCGGATCACCATGCCGCACCCGCTGGCCGGTTCCGGTGAGGTGGCCCTGACCGGCAACCCGCTGAAGCTGTCGGCCACGCCTGTTACCTACCGCCGCGCCCCGCCCGTCCTGGGCCAGGACACCGATGCGGTGCTGGAAGAACTGCTGGATCTGAAGGGCGACGAACGCGCGCAGCTGCGTCAGCAGCAGGTGATCTGAAGGAACGTTCATGCCAACGGCGGCAACCCTCATCGCGGAGCGGCTCGCTGCGGCCGGCTGCCGCTTCGCCTTCGGCATTCCCGGCGGCGAGGTGCTGACGCTGATCGACGCGCTGGCGGCGGCCGGCATCCGCTTCGTGTTGGCGAAGCATGAGAACGCGGCCGGCTTCATGGCGGAAGGCACCTGGCATCAGACTGGTGCTCCCGGGGTGCTGGTGGCGACTGTGGGCCCGGGCATCGCCAATGCCGTCAATGTCATCGCCAACGCCCATCAGGACCGCGTGCCGATGATCGTGCTGAGCGGCTGTGTCGACGCCGCGGAACAGCAGACCTATACGCACCAGGTCTTCGACCATCAGGCTTTGCTACGCCCAATCACCAAGGCGACGCTGATGGCAGTCGACGGCGCGGTCGACACCGTGATCGACAAGGCGCTGGCGATAGCGCTCGACGGCCAGCCTGGGCCGGTGCATGTCGACCTGCCGGTGGCGCTGGCGCCTGCCCCCCAGCAGGCGCCAATGGCCCCATCAAGGCCCAGACCCGGTCCCGTCGCGCCTGCACCATCCCCCGATCTTGCGATGGCCCGCAGCTGGCTGGCGGAGGCAGAGCGACCGTTGGTCATCGCCGGTGTCGACGTGCTGACGCAAGGCGCGGAACAGGCGGTGGAGCAGTTCGTACGCACCGTTTCGGCACCGCTGATCACCACCTATAAGGCCAAGGGCGTGGTGCGGGAGGATGAACCGCTGGCGCTGGGCGGTGCCGGCCTATCGCCCAAGGCGGACAGCGATCTGCTGCCCCTGGTGCGCCAGGCCGATCTGGTGGTGCTGGCCGGGTACGACCCGATCGAGATGCGCACCGGCTGGCGCAACCCGTTCGCCGCCGGCCAGCGTGTGGTGGAATTCACCGCCGTGCCGAATACCCATTACATGCACCGCGCCGGCATCAGCTTCGTCGGCGATGTCGGCGCCGGCCTGGATGCGTTGTTGGATGGCGTCAACCTTCGTCAGGCCTGGCCCGACGGTGAGCCGGCGCACGTGCGAGCCGCGCTGAAGGACGCCTTCGCCCCTGGCCCCGATTGGGGTCCGGGGGCCGTCTTTGCGACCGCGCGGCGGATGCTGCCGCCGGAAACCGTCGTGGCGACCGATAGCGGCGCCCACCGCATTCTGTTGAGCCAGATGTGGGACTGTCACCAGCCACGCACACTGCTGCAGTCGAGCGCACTCTGCACCATGGGCTGCGCCTTGCCACTGGCCATCGGCTCGGCACTCGCAGACGACACCAACCGCCCAGCCCCGCGGGTGGTTATCGTCGGCGACGCCTGCCTGGAGATGGTTCTGGGCGAATTGGCGACCGCGCGTGACCTCGCGCTGCCCATTATCATCATAGTTCTGGTGGATGAGAGCCTCGCCCTGATCGAGCTGAAGCAGAGGAAATCCGGTTTGCCCAATCTCGGCGTCGATTTTCCCGGGACCGACTTCGCCGCGGTCGCCACGGCCATGGGCGGCCACGGCGTGCGCGTGGACGACGAGGCGCAATTTGAGGCCGCGCTGGGCGAGGCGATGACGCGCAGTCACTTCACCGTGATCGCATGCGCGATCGGTCGCAAGGCGTACGACAACCAGATATGACGCCGCTGGCTTAAGAGCTCGCACGGCGATTGCGGAGTCAGCTTGGATGACCAGAGCAGGAGAGCGGTTCGGGGGGCGCGACCCGCGCGTCGATTTCTTCCGCGGGCTGTGCTTCCTGATCATCTTCATCGCGCATGTGCCGGGCAATTGGCTCGGACGTTGGATCCCGGCCAAATTCGGCTGGTCCGACGCCACCGAGATGTTCGTCTTCATGTCCGGCTATGCCGCGGCGATCGCCTTCGGCGGTGTGTTCGCTCGCCGCGGCTTCCTGTTGGGCATTGGCCGCGTCGCCTACCGCACGTGGCAGGTCTACACTGCACATCTGACGCTGTTCTTCTTCGTGGTCGCGTTCTCGGCCGCGGCGGCCATCGGATTCGCCGAAGGGGGTGAAATAGACCGCTGGACGAGGGAAGATTACATCGGCAAACTCAACCTCTGGTACTTTTTCGACAATACTGCAACGGCTATCATCGGCATCTTCACCCTGCGGTATGTGCCGAACTATTTCGACATTCTGCCGATGTACCTCGTTATTCTGGCGATGATGCCAGTGGTGGTCGCCGCATCGCGCGTGCACGCATGGGGCGGGCCGGCGCTCTGCGTGCTGATCTACATGTACATGTGGACCTTTGGCCTGGAGCTGCCGGCGGAGGTGCGCGAGGGCAGCGACCGGCCCTGGTTCTTCAACCC
>JANQQD010000086.1 GCA_028285185.1 Anaerolineae bacterium
CTCTGCGGTGCGGAGTGGTTCGTTGTGCCGGGTGAAGGCCGGTCAGAACCAGCCCTCGCTGTCCTCCGTTCCGTCGGCGGCGTTCTGACAGGACTTCCGCAGCTTGCGGAACCGCAGCCGGCATTGGGTCAGCAGCCGGGACACCTCCCTCGTGTCGCCCCTCATCCGGTGCCCGTTGATGAGTTCGGGGTAGAGCTGCGGAGCCTCACGAAACTGCACGAAGGCGTCTTTCAGGACGGCCATGGCCTGGTCCTGCTCGTTCATGGCCGCATGAACCTTGGCCAAGGCCAGATAGATATGCAGTGCCGGATCGGGCCCTTCCAGGGCGTAGCGCAGGTTCAGCTTGGCATTGTTCAGATCGTTTTGCGCCCGCCGGGTTTCGTAGAACGCAAGGCGGGTCAGGGAGTCCTGACTGAAGGCGCCGGAGACCGCCCGGCGCGCATGGGACATGGCTTCGTTCGGCTTACCGCTGCCGGTCAGCTTGAGGGCGGTCCGCGCATCGGTGTAGCGCTCGAAGAGGGCGACTGTGGTCGGACTCTTCTTTGCCCTTACGAGTTCGAGGGTCCGCAGGTCCGGGGGTACATCGTCGATGTACTCGCGCAGGAAATAGTCCAGGAGCGATTCCTCGCGCGCCTCGGGGTCGCGGTGCGCGGCGCCCGCACTGTCCCAGAGCTCGGTCAGAGACGCCCTCGCCTCGTCCATGGCCGTATAGAAAGATTCCTCGAATTCGTTGTCGGCGTCGCGCGCTTCGGCTCTGCTGCGCCGCGCTGCCCGCGCGCGCTCCGCGGCCTGCCGCTGCCATTCCTTGAAACGCGTGAAGGCCTCGAACGCGCCGTCCGGGTTGTAGCCGGCGCGGACCATGAGATCGAGGCCGAAGAGATCCGCCTCGTCTTCCTGCTCGCGGGTGAACGAGGGGAAGAGTCCCTGGTCTGCCGCATAGAAGACCGCCTGAGAGATCAGATAGGCCTTCTTCGCATCGTTCAGAACGGTCTGGTTCCCGGTCGCTTCGCCGACCTTGAGCGCAACCGCGATGGCGACCTCGGACGCGGTCGCGACATTTCCGTTTATGGCGTCGAACCAATCCAGATCGTGATGCCGCAGATGCACATGGGCAATCTCATGAGCCAGGATGAAGGCCAGTTCGTCTTCGGTTTCCACATCGCGGAGAACGCCCAAGGGAATGCCGATAACCCCATCGGGCATCGCCTTGGCAAGGCCGTAGTCTTCCGCTGCGGTCAGATAGACTCGAACCGGCACACCGGAGATCGGCGAGTGGCGCTGCAGCCGCGCGACGATGCCGGCAATGTAATCGTCCATCGCCGCCGCGCGGGCGATGGACTGCTCATCCATCCGCAGCACAAGCAGACCGTCGGTGAAGGGCCCGATCGCGATCTCGTCATCGTCGGAGGACGCGGCCTCGGCGCTGACCTCTTCGGCTGGATCCGTGTTTTCAGGCTGCTTGTCTTCTGTTGCGGCCCGGGAGGCCGTAGCCTTCTCCGCCGCGATGCGCTCTTCCGGCGGAACCCAGACCGCCGGGCTTACGGTTTCGATGAACTTGCCTTCGAACTCGTCCTTGGTGTCCTGGAACGGATTCAGATCCAGAATCGCTTCGCGCTGGGCTTCGCAGGCCGCCAGTACGGCGACCAAACCCAAAGACAAAGCGATGCGCATCAATCCTCTGAGTGGCGTCCCGGCCAATCCCATGAGCCTCCCGTCCGTTTGGTCTAGGGCCTGTTGAGATTCATTTCGTCGTCGTGGCGGGAGCAGATATTCGCCAGGGCTAGGAGCGGGCGGCGCAGTGGGGTGGATCCCCCACAAGGCGTCCGCGACGCGGCCCTGGCGAACATCTGCCCCGTCCCGAAGGGATCCGGCGCATTTGGCCCGCGGCCGCGTCGCTCCCGTGGGCCCACTGGGTCGAATATGCTTGGGCATGTCCTTCCTCGTCGCTCCTAACCGAGAGCCAGATTCGCTCGGACCACAACGGCGAAATGAATCTCAACAGGCCCTAATTGCAGTTTCCGAAGCCGCGGTTGGATGAATAGCTCTTGGCGACAGAGCTGCAGTCCACCGTGACCTCGACCTTGCCGTCCGTCGTAGCCTGCTTCTTCATGATCCAGTATTGGTCGCCCTTCGGCTTGATGAAGACCTTGTAGCGGCCATTGGCAGAGGCCTCGAGGATGTCCATTGGCACCGTCACCTCGTCTGCCGCGATCCTGCCGATCGACTTGCCGTTTGCACTGTCGAAGAGGTAAAGCGGGTTGCCGTTGATGCCGATGACCTTGGTTGCCTGCTGGCTCTGGGCAAGCGGAGCCCACACGCTAAGCGCGAGCGCAAAAACCAGGACGCAGGCGGCAACTGCGATACCTTTGCGAGAAAGTTCCATCGCCCGACTCCCATCATCGACAGCAAAGCAGGCTCAAAAAAGACAACTGCGACGATAGGGTAGCGAAAATTGAAATTCAATAGCGACATTACCTCTGTAACGAGAATGAAATAGTACTCAGAGAACCGCGCAGATCATGGCCCGCAAGCCCCGCGCAGCGTGGTGGACACCGGCGAACGACAGTAGGCCGATGAAGTTGATGGGCGGGATTTTCAACTGAAAGAAGAGGAAAGCGGATACTGAAACGGTGAAGACACAGCTCAGAACCCAGGCCAGGAAATAGGCGGCGATGACGAGCAACACGATCCGGAGATTGCCCAGGATGCCCTGCAGGCCGCTCTTGGGATCCCTACCCGCAGCCGGCTTCCACACAAACCAGTCTTCGAGACTGTCACCATCGATTCTTGGCAGGCAACAGGTCGCAATGGCCGAGATCGTGGAGACGATCAAAACAAACCCCAAGGTCACGAGGTCTCTCACCGTCACGCCTTGCAGCCAGTCCGCTTGCGCTTCCATGGGCAGCTTCCAGTGATCGTCCTCATAGCGAAGCAGGTTGTCCAGCGCCATCGCATGCAGATAGCTTGCCGGAATGGCTTCGTGGGTCGGCGGACGAAAGGTGTCGCTGGCCCCGACGAAGTCGCCGCCATAGATGACGTAGCGGTCTTCCATGAAGTAGGTCATCCAGTCCTTGCCGGGATCGAAGAGGTGGGCCGGCGAGGCGGTGCGGTGCGGTGGGCAGGTCTGACGGAATAGACTTGCGCTGAGCCCCTCTCCGGTGACCCAGCTGCCGAACAGAAGCTGCACAAGACGGCCATGCCAGGTCTCCGGCAATGCCTGGCAGGCAAAGATCCCACGCGATTCACCGTCGCTGCCCCAGGCCGGCCAGTAGACCGCCATTGCATCGAGGCCGCTGCCCGATCCGTCATCGATCCCGCGCAGAGCGTCGCCGGCTTCGCCGCAGAAGGGCCTGAGGCCTTGGCGCAGCGGGTCTCCGGCCGCATACATTGCAAGGGCGGGGGACGGCAGCCCGCTTTTACAGTCGTAGAGCTCATAGCGGTTCTCGTGACGACGCGTCGTCGCGAGACCCGTGACGGAGCCCGCCAGAATCTCCAGCACCTTCACATCGGCGGGCCGCTCCGTGTCGAGGGTGGCCAGAAAGATCGGTACCCGCCCGCCTCCCGCCAGCTGCGCGGAGCAATCCTGCTCCCTGTCCAGGCGCTCAGTGTCGTCCACGGCCGGCTTTCGATAGAGAAGCGGACAGTTGGCGAACTCCGCAGGCGGTAACGCATGGTCCTTGAGGAAATCCGCGAGATACTGAAGCCCCTCTTCGTCGCCTCGGTTATCGAAGAAACCGAAGTCGATGAACAGCGCCGCCGGCTTGGCCTCGACAATCTTGGCAATCACATCGCGATGGACGGCATAGTTGACGGGCCAGGTATAGGCCCGGGTCGTCTCGCTGTCCGAGCCGAAGGTGATGCCGTCCTCACGGTTCCTGAGTTCGCGCAGTGCGTCGTCATTGAACAGCACGACGGCAATTTGCGTGCTGTCGTTGAATGCTTCCCGCGGCGCCCCCGGTTCCATGTCGCCGGGATACTGCGGAGCCACGATCTGATAGAAGAGGTCGGATGAATAGCGTTGCGACTCTTCGGCAAGTCCGAACGGGTTTGTGGCAAGCACCAAAATCAGGAAAAAGACCAGGAATGACCACTCGCGCAGAATTCGCTTCGCCATCGGGTGCAGCCCTCAACTCTCCGGTCTTGGGCGAAAGGCAATCATCCGGTCGCAGGGCGCTGTTGCCTGCGTATGGTCACCTTCCCCCGACGCAAGAGCACGCCGCCACGCAAGCACAAGCATGGCTCAGCAATCTCGCGATTTGTACAACTTTGAATAATCTCTCCGATCCTGTCTACCGCCAACATGGATGACTTGAATTGCGCGAGTTCAACGTCGTCACGGACCCACCGCCGGTATATACCAATAAGTGTAATTCTTCTTGTGAACATCGGGCAGCCGAAGCCGCAAACGGGCCGCAGCCTGCACGCCAGCCCTTTCCACCTCGGCCGCACCGGGCATGCCCTTGCAGCCGATTGCCGACAAGCGCGAGACCGGCCCAGCGGTCTCAGCGTGGGCGCCAACGACCTCTCATCTGCCGCTGTTGTTTCGACAGACTTGCCGCTTTCACTGTCGAAGTGGCAAGGCGTCCGGCTTCTGATTCCGATGACGTTGGTCGCCCGCTGCCCAACGGCACCCAAGTATGCGTCATCAATCGAAGAAGCCAGCAACCGCAATGTTGGTTTCGGCAAAGATCGAGATGCCTATATGAGATTCCGATCCACTTATCTACTACATCAAAGAAATTATCAAAAACGGGTTACATAAAGGTTCTTTCAGATAATAGATAGTCAGACACTTCTTTCCTTGCTGAAAACATTATGTTGCACCAGTGGCAAGGTTCGCGCGCAATCCAAATCCATGGAAAATCAATAATCTGATAGTTCTTTCAGCAAAAAATCCAGCCATAATTGACAATGCACCTACGAAATTTGCCAATCCGGCACTCTGAATCTGCAAATCGCTAATTTCCATTATGATCAATAAAATGAAACAAAAAATCCAGAAAATGAAGCAGGTAACCCAAGCAGTAGCGTACACCAGACCGATAAAAGTGATGACACCCATCCGACTTATGAGAGACCACCAAAAATTGCCTCTTTTTCCGATGTATTTGTCTTGAATCAGATTATCGATACGCGCCGACCAACGGTCGACCAGCAGATTTACAAAGACTATCGTCGCTGAAGTTAGGACGATGAGGACTATTGCCGGTGTATTCAATATCCCCTCGCCTATGCGTAAATAGTGATCGCCGAAACGCAAGAGATTATCAAGTGCCATTGACTGTAGGTAGCTTGCAGGGATGGCTTCATGAGTCGGAGGCCGAATGCGATCGTTAGCCCCCACAAAGTCGCCGCCATAAATGATGTAACGATCCTCCATGAAGTACGTCATCCACTCATTGACGGGATCAAAGAGATGGGCAGGCGAGATCGTGTGGTGCGGCGGACAGACTTGCCTTAAAGAGACGGCATCAAGATCCGGCAACGCTTGCCAGAGATTATCGGTCACATACCAGAGCCGCTCATTCCAGGTGCCGAGCCGTCGCTCACAAGCAAAGACTCCCCGCGACCGACCATCACTACCCCAGGCGGGCCAAAGGACCGACATTGCATCGAGACCGCTGTCAGGCCTGTCAGGGGCATCGCGGGAGGTATCGCCCGTTTCGCCGCAGATCGGCCTGAGACCTTGGTTTAGCGGGTTTCGGACCGCATACATCGCAAGGGCTGGAGACGGCAGCCCGCTTCTGCAGTCGTAGAGCTCATAACGGTTCTCGTGACGTCGCGTCGTCACGAGACCGGTAACGGAGCCCGCCAGAATCTGCAGCACCTGCAGGTCGGCGGGCCGGCCTGCATCGAGGGTGGCCAGGAAGATCGGCACCTCACCGGTCCCGCCCAGTTGGTTTGAACAATCATGGCCCCTGTCCTTGTGACCCTCACCCAGATCGCGTTCTCCATAGAGGAGCGCGCAGTTAGTGAATCTCGACGGCGGCAGGGCATGTTCCTTGAGGAAGTTCGCGAAATACTGAAGCCCCTCGGCGTCGCCTCGGTTATCGAAGAACCCGAAGTCGATGAACAGCGCCGCCGGCTTGGCCTCGACAATCTTGGCAATCACATCGCGATGGACGGCATACTTGATGGGCCAGGTATAGGCCCGGCTCGTCCCACCGTCCGAGCCGAAGGTGACACCGTCCTCACGGTTCCTGAGTTCGCGCAGTGCGTCGTCATTGAACAGCACGACAGCAATCTGCGTGGTGTCGTTGAATGGGTGTCCACTCGATCCCATCTCTGTGTCATTTGGATATAGCGGGGCTATGATCTGATTCAGAAGAGCTGTCGAAAGCTTCTGCGTTTCCTTTGCCAGATCGAAGGGGTTTGCCCAGAGCAAGAAGCAGAAAACCGATACCACCAGCAGCCATTCACCGATCAACTCTCGTTTCATGGACCCCCACTCCCTGCCCGTCACCTTGGCCCTATTGGATATTTTACGGGGCAGCTTTGTACTTGTCCCCCCTTGGGGCATCGCGTGCGCAAGTGCCAGGACACACCATCACACACAGATCGAAAAGCTGAACAAGAATCCCGAAAATACAACTTAGAATATGCGAAAGAGTGATGTCCACCGCCGCCTATCTGATCTGAAGAAGCACGAGTTTGACTACGCAACTGGCCTTCAGCGGACCCCTACTATAGAGTGCAATTCTCGCTGCAGTGTCGCGAAAGCGGGGAACCCCGTGAGACGAACGTAGTAGGCGGTCGTCTCAACCGACCAAGTGCAGCCGGCACGCCAGCCCTTTCCAGCGCCACCGGATCGGGCGCGCCTTTCCGGCCGAATACCGGAAGCGCGAGACCGGCCTTCTGTCAGGCAAAGGGGTCCGGGGCACTGGAAATTCTCCCCGCGCAGGCCAATGTGAGCCCCATGTCGGTGCATGGATCTGCTCTGGAGTGACGGACTTGCGGCGTAGCGGTCTCGATGGGTTCACAAGACTGGTGGTCGCTGCCGTTGTTGGTGGTGCTGTGCTCGTCGGGGCGGCCTCCGTCAAGGAGAGCGCCGCCAGCGAGTTGCTGCTCCAGGATCATCCGCTGGTCGGCAGCCTTTGGCAGACGGACGGCAGTCGCCGGGTCGGCGAAGACGCGCTGATCGCAGCCGCCCTGGAGTCCGACTGGATCCTGCTGGGGGAGAGCCACGACAATCCGGACCACCATCGCCTGCAGGCCCGTGTCGTCGCCGAGCTCGGCGCGCGTGGGCGACGGCCTGCCCTCGTCTGGGAGATGGCCGGCCCGGCCCAGGCCGAGACCCTGGCGGCGGCCCGGCTCGACGCGGTCGCCGGCCTCGGTGCCGCGCTGAACTGGGAAGAGCGCGGCTGGTACGCCTGGTCCCTCTATCAGCCCATCGCCGAGGCCGCGCTGACCCACGGCATGAAGATGTATCCCGGGAACCCCTCACCGGAGACGACGCAGGCGGTCGCCCGCGGCGAGGCCCTGTCGCCGGCACAGCGAAAGCGCCTGGACTGGGAGCGGGACTATGACGGTGAACAGCGTACCGACCTCATGGCCCTGCTCGCGGCTTCGCATTGCAACGCCCTGCCGGAGCCCGCCCTAGAGGCAATGTCCGATGTGCAGCGGCTCAGGGATTCCTGGATGGCGGCAAGCCTGCGGGAGGCGGACGAGGGCTCAGGGGCGATCCTGATCGCCGGCGCACAGCACGTGCGCGAGGATCGCGGCGTTCCCTGGCGTCTCGGTGACGCGGTGCTTAGTCTGGCGCTGGTCGAAGTCGAAGAGGGAAAGGTCAGCGCCGAGGACTATGCTGCCTTCGATCCCCGGATGTTCGACTTCGTCTGGTTCACCGCCAAGGTCGAGCAGGAGGATCACTGCGCGCGCTTTTTCCAGAAGTCGGGCGGTTGAGCCCGCTCAGGCGCTGGTCTCCGCCGTAAGCCGGGCCACGGTGTTACCCGATGCGTCCAGCAACAGCAGCGCCTGGGCCTCCAGGCGATAGCCACGGGTACTGTCCAGCGCCCGCAGCATGCGATCTTCCTGTCCCATCACCGTTGCCGGACAGGCCTTGCGGGTGGCGCCGAGGTTGCCGAACGACATGGCATCCGCATCGACAATGACTGATCCGAAGTAGTCGTTGCAGCCGGCATTGCCGCTGACCTTGCCGTCGGAATCGATGACCAGGCTGGAGACGACGCCTGGGGTGACCGGCCGTCCCTCCAGGGTATCGGCGACCCAGTTACGGTCATAGATCTCCGGGTCACCTGTATTGCCGACCTCCGGTGCCGACGAACACGCGCCCAGACCGAAGGCGACGAGCGATGCCATCGCGGTTTTGCTGATGATCCCTGTCACGTGAAGTCCCCCTGAGTCATCATAACCCCCGAATCATCGCTCATCCAGAATTGCAAATTGGCTCTCCCCTGGCTGTCGCAAGATGCTAGCATTGTCTGTGCTGGGTAGCTGGATTTATTGCCGTGGAAGGAAACCTCTATGCTGCCCGCCCCCCTTCGCCGAACCGCCCGTCTTTGCGCCGTCGTCTTGTCTGCCGCCGCCCTCTGGCTCGCCTTAGCCGACGACGACGCCATGGCGGCGGACCAAAAGCTGGTGATTCCCCTGGCCGACTCGCAGCAGGGAATGCGGCTGTTCGTCGGCAAGGGTTGCGTCGTCTGCCACGCAGTCAACGGGGTTGGCGGCAAGGCGGCGCCGGCTCTCGATGTCTCGGAGTCCGAGCCGTACTTCGACGTCTTCGATTTCGCTGCCCGCATGTGGCGGGGCGCGCCGACGATGATCGTGCTGCAGGAGATGGAGATGGGCTATCAGATCGAGCTGACCGGCGAAGAGCTCGCTCATCTCGCCGCCTTCGCATCCGACCGGGCGGTCCAGAAGACCTTCACGGAGGCCGACATCCCGGAGGTGATTCGCGACTGGATGGTGGACGAGGTCTATGAAGAGCTCGACCCGGACAACATGGCGCGCTGAGGGCGTCGCACGCGCCCTTTGCCCGACGCGCCTGCCGGCGGCGGGTCCGCAGCGGCGGCGGGCCGCAGTCTTCTTCAAGCGCGTCCGGGGCCCATCCGGGCCGGCGCGGGGCTGTTTTTGGCTGCCGCCGAAGGTCTGCCTATATCGATTGATTAATACCTAAAGGCTATCACCTACTACGCTTCTGAAGTGTTTTCATGAGCTGTCACTGACGTGTAGGGTTGACGTTGAGGTGGGAGCCGACCTGGTGCAGATGACCGTACGCCACACAGATGCCCGCCCCAGCGAAAGTGGGGCCCTGTGGTAAAGGCCGCCTTGGACGTCATTCCTGATTCGGCCTGCGAAGAAGTCTTTTTCTTTCGCGACTACTGGGTTGCCCTCAAGGGCGACTTACCCCTGCCGCCTTGCGATCGGCTCGATCCGCTGGACTTCTTCAACTATCTCTCCCGGGTCTTCATCCTGGAAGGGCGCAGCATAGAAGAATTACACGTTCGACTTGCAGGTACTGTCTACCGCGAGCTTTATGGCTTTGAAGTAACGGGGAAAAAGGTGATCGACCTGATCCCCTTCGACAACCGCCGGGACCTCATGGACAGCTATGCGCAGTGCCTGCGCAACCAGGTTCCCATCTTCGACGTCAACAAGATGACCTGGCGGGAACGCGGATCGGAGGTGTTTTTCGAACGGATCCTACTCCCGTTCGGCGATACACGGGGGGTCGAACGGGTGCTTGGATTCGCCCAGTTCTTCGACAACAACGGCAATAAAATCTTTACCTAATATTCAACCCAGCATCCAAACTTATTGGGTAAATTTAATAAACAATATGTTTAATAAATAGATTCAATTTTATTTTAATCCAAGCTAGGTAACCTAGGGCACGGTTGAGCGCGAAAGGGGTAGTCGCGCAATCCTGGTGCCAATTCGGGGGGCGGGTTGCCATGCTTGAAACTGCCAGCAGTGCTCAAGTCCTGCGTGCAAGTTGTTGGCATGAGGACGATGGTTACGTCATTTCCCTCTTCACAGCAGATGATGCGGCAGACATTCCATCTGCCTTTGAGGAGGTCTACGGCCGGGATTACCTCAATCCGCTGGTCTATGACGCCGCCGCCTTTGCGAGGCTGGCCGGTTCGGGCGACCAGATTTCCCTGATCGCGCGCGATGGCACCGGCGCCTTCGCCGGTCACGTTGCGCTGGCTTTTTCCGCCCCCAACCGCGGTGTCGTCGAGCTTTGCCAGGGGATCGTCGTACCTGCCCACCGCCGCTCCGGCATCTTCGCCCGGATGATCGACCGGGCCCTGGAGTTCGCGCGGACGGCCCTCGGTGCCCAGGCGGTGATGGGCATCTCCCTGACCAATCACACGATTTCCCAGAAGGTCGTGGCCCAGCGCGGCTTTCGTGAGGTCGGCCTGGAACTGGATTACGTACCGCAGCGCATGCTCGTGCACGAGGAGGTGGACGGACCGGCGGCCACCCTCGTTCAATACCTCGACTTCGATCTGGCCCTGACCGCGCCCTGTTATCTGCCGCCTTCCTATGCAGCATGGTTCACCGATCTTCTGGACGGCGCGGCGGTTTCAGGTCAACGGCAGATCTCGGCCGCCAGCGGGCTCGACCGCCGTGCCAGCCTCTGCGAGGCCATGGACATGCCGCGCTTCGACATGACGCGCCTGGTGATGCGCAGGGTTGGCTTCGATTTCTGGAACCTGGTCGCCGCTCACGAGACGGAAGCCGAGGCCGCCGGACGGCGCAGTCTTCAGATCCTGATCAACCTGGGCAGCGCCGAGGGCGCGGCCGCGGTGGAGCTGCTGCGCGGCTGGGGCTATGCCTGCAGCGGCCTGATCCCCTGCTATCTGGAAGACGGCCAGCATGTGGCCATCATGTACCGGGGTTTCGTGGCACCTCATTTTTCCGGTATCCGGCTCCATGGTCACGGCCCGGAAGACATGCTTGCAACGGTCATCGAGGATTGGCAGCGCGCCGAGCGCCTGGGCGCCGAGCTGCGCCACCTCGACCTCGCCGCCACAGGCGGGTCCACACCGGCCGAACAGTCCGGCCCCTCCCGTCTTGACGCGGTGGACTCCATGGAAACCGTCAGGCAGCTCCTGGGCATCACTGGCCGCGTGCGGCTCGAGACCGGCGGCATGGCCCCCCTTGGCGCAAAGGCAGCCGACGGCAAAGCCCCGCGCCCCCCAAACAAAAGCGCCGGCAAGAGCGCCAGCAAGAACGCATCCGGCCCGGCACCGCTCGGCACACGCAAGGAAGGTGCGGCCCCGAACTGAGCCGGCGCCACCGACGACCGGGATTGCCGTGTTCAGCCTCCGCCGCCGTTGAGGTAGCGCCCCAGGGTGCGTTCGGTGCCGTCCTGCCAAAGCTCTGTGAGCGCAGCCGAGAACCGGGTGCTGAAGGCGGGCTCATCCGCGAGGTCGCCGAAGACGTCCCTGAGCTCGAGGAACTTCAGCGGCGCCTCCTTCGCAGCGGCAGCGCTTTGCCGCAGGCGTTCCGACATCCCATCGACGACTTCCAGGTCGCGGCCGTCATCGGACGTGCCGTAGCAGTAGCGGCACCACAGCGCGCTGCCCAGCGCCAGGCCCTCGACCGAAAGACCTTGCGCAAGCCGGTCGCGGATGGATGGCAGCACGAACTTCGGCTGGCGGTCCGATCCGTCGTGACACAGCCGGGCGATGGTGTCCGCGATATCGCCGTTGGAGAAGCGCCCGGCGACCAATCGGTAATAGGCGTGAAGATCGGTGTCCGGCACCGGCGGCAGCACGGGAACGATCTCCTCGCATTCTACCTTCTCCAGGAAGCCGCCGATCAGCGGGTGCGCCATGGCCTCATGGCAGTAGTCCAGACCGAGCAGCGCCGAAGGATAGGCAAGCAAGGCATGGCCACCGTTGAGGATGCGGATCTTCATGGTCTCGAAGGGGGCGACGTCCCCGGTCACGGTGACGCCGACTTCCTCAAAGGCCGGGCGGCCATTGGAGAAGCGGTCTTCAAGCACCCATTGGCGGAACGGCTCGCAGACCACCGGATTGGCTTCTTCGATTCCAAAGGTATCGCGCACGAAGGCGCGGTGCCCCTGGGTCGAGGCGGGGGTGATGCGATCCACCACGGCATTGGGGAAGGCCACCTCCTCCTCAATCCAGCACGCCAACTGCGGATCGCGCCGCCGGGCGAGGCCAAGCACGGCATTGCGGGCGACATCGCCGTTGCCGGGCAGGTTGTCGCAGGACATCACCGTAAAGGGTCCGGTCCCGGCCTGCCGCCTCCGCTGCAGTGCGGCAACAATGGCGCCGAAGGCGCTGACCGGTGACTCCGGGTTCGCCGCGTCGGCGCGCATATCGGGATGGTCCGGATTGAATGCGCCTGTGGCCGGATCGATGTAGTAGCCGCCCTCGGTCACCGTCAGCGAAACGATGCGCGTCGCCGGCGCGCTCATCGCTTCAATCAGCGCCCGATTGTCCTGTTCCACCGGTACGAAGTCGATCATCGTCCCGGTCACCCGGGCGCGGTAGCCCCCCGGTTCCAGTTCCACCACGGTGGTCAGCCAGTCTTGCGCCGCAAGCCGCCGGCGCGTCTCGGCGTCATTCTGACGAACGCCGGCGCCGACGATAGCCCAATCCCGATCGTGCCCCTTGTTGAAGAGATCGTCGAGGTAGACCGCCTGGTGGGCGCGGTGAAAGTTGCCGAGGCCGATATGGACGATTCCGGGACTCAGCTCATCGCGGCCGTATTGCGGACGCGCGATGCCGTCAGGCAGCTCGGCAAGGGTTTCCAGGGTGAGCTTCATCGGCTAGCTCATCCAGTTGCCGCCGTCGACGTTGAGCGTCTGTGCCGTGATGTATCTTGCATCTTCAGAGGCAAGGAAGACCGCGGGTTTGGCGACATCTTCAGGCGCGCCCATGTAGCCAAGCGGCACGGCCTCACCCACTTCGCGCTTTTTCTGTCCGACAGGCTTCTTTTCGTATTTGGCAAAGAGCGCGTCCACATGGGTCCACATCGGCGTGTCGATGACCCCCGGGGCAATGGCGTTGACGCGGATCTTGTCTTTGGCCAGTTCCAGCGCCAGAGACTGGGTGATGGAGATCACCGCCGCCTTGGTCGAACAGTAGATCGTGATATTGGGCTCACCACGGCGGCCCGCTTGCGACGAGAAGTTGATGATGACCCCGCCGCCGCGCTTCCTCATTCCCGGCACCACAGCCTGAATGGCAAAGATCGTGCCGCCGACATTCACGTCGTACTGACGGCGATAGTCATCCACTGTCACCTCCTCAATGGAGGCCATGTTGAAGATGCCGGCGTTGTTGACCAGGATGTCGATACCGCCCCAGTTCTCTTCGATTGAGGCGATACCGGCGGCGATCGCAGCCGGCTCCGTGACGTCCATCTGCACCGCCATGCCGGCTTCGCCCAGCAATGCCGCAGTCTCCTGCGCGTCTTCGATCAGGCGGTCGGCAACCGCGACCTTTGCCCCTTCGGCCGCGTAGGCCATGCAAATGGCGCGTCCGATGCCGCGCGCCCCGCCCGTGACGACGGCAACCTTGCCTTCTAGACGGCTCACCCGACCCTCATCCCTTGCGCATCGAATTTATGCATCCGGTCCTCGCGGGGCGTCATGTAGATCCTGTCGCCGTGCCTGAAGCTGACTTCGCCGCTCGCGCGGACAGTCAAGGGATCGGCCAGGCCGGACTCATGGATATGGAAGAACGTATCGGAGCCCAGGTGCTCGGCCACGCCGACGACGCCCTGCCAAGGACCCTCGCTGCCGGAAACCTCGATGTGCTCGGGGCGGATGCCGATGGTATGTGCGCCATGCTTCTCGGCCTCGGCACCCTCGATGAAGTTCATCTTGGGCGAGCCGATGAAGCCGGCGACGAAGGTGTTGCGCGGCGTCTGGTAAAGCTCCAGAGGGCTTCCGACCTGTTCGATCACGCCGCCATGCAGCACGACGATCTTGTCGGCCATGGTCATCGCCTCGACCTGGTCGTGGGTCACGTAGATCATCGTGGTGTCGAGCCGCTTGTGCAGCTCGGAGATCTCGAGCCGCATGCCCACCCGCAGAGCGGCGTCGAGATTTGAGAGCGGCTCGTCGAAGAGGAAGGCCGCCGGCTCACGCACGATGGCACGGCCGATGGCGACCCGCTGGCGCTGGCCGCCGGAGAGTTGCCCGGGACGGCGGTCGATGTAGTCGGCCAGGTTCAGCACGCTGGCCGCATTGTCCACGCGCCTGTCGATTTCAGCCTGATCCATCTTGGCCATCTTGAGCGGGAAGGCGATGTTCTTGCGCACCGACATATGCGGGTAGAGCGCATAGGACTGGAACACCATCGCCAGCCCGCGCTTGGCCGGGGGCACGGAGGTGGCATCGTTGCCGTCGATCTGGATCATGCCGCTGGTCACATCCTCCAGCCCGGCAATGAGACGCAGCAGGGTGGACTTGCCGCAGCCCGAGGGCCCGACGAAGACCACGAACTCGCCGTCATTGATTTCCAGATCCAAGGGCGGAATGACATTCACGTCGCCGAAGGTCTTGGTTACCTGGTTGAGGGTAATCTGTCCCATTGTCCGTCTTCCCTATTTCACCGCGCCGAAAGTCAGGCCGCGGACGAGTTGTTTCTGGCTGAACCAGCCAAGGATCAGGATCGGTGCGATGGCCATGGTCGAGGCCGCGCTGAGCTTGGCAAAAAACAGGCCCTCGGGGCTGGAATAGCTGGCGATGAACGCGGTCAGCGGTCCGGCCTGGGCAGCAGTCAGGTTGAGAGTCCAGAAGGCCTCGTTCCAGGCGAGGATGAAGTTCAGCAGAACCGTCGAGGCGATGCCGGGCAAGGCCATCGGCGTCAGGACATAGAGAATCTCTTCGCGCAGGCCGGCACCGTCCATGCGCGCGGCCTCGAGGATCTCGCCGGGAATCTCCTTGAAGTAGGTGTAGAGCATCCAGACGATGATCGGCAGGTTGATCAGCATCAGGACGAGGGACAGCCCTAGCCGCGTATCGAGAAGCCCGAACTGGATGAACAGCAGGTAGATCGGGTAGAGCACGCCCACGCGCCGCACCAAGGACATCCTGCTTTGGATGCTCTCGACCAAGATGCTGCCGGCGGTGGGCGTGCTCTACCCGATCTACCTGCTGTTCATCCCGTTCGGGCTTCTCGATACGCGGCT
>JANQQD010000090.1 GCA_028285185.1 Anaerolineae bacterium
AACGCCGTCGGCGCTTGCATGGGCCGGATGGTGGCAGGTGGCGCAGGAGATATTGCGGTTGCCCGACAGGATCTTGTCGAAGAACAGAGCGCGCCCGAGCGCGACCATCGCCTCCGGCGGCGCGCCGTCATGGTGGAAATCGGCGTCCGTCACCGCGCGAACCGGCACGGGCGCCTCGGTTCCCGCCACCATCGGCCCGGCGACGCCGACCGTCAGCCCAGCCGCGAGCGCAGAATAGAGGACGGGCCGGCTGGAGAACGCGCGTCTTGGGGCCGAGGCCATGTTTATCTGGCGTCTCATCATCCAATCCTTCCTTCGGAACCGCAGGCTGCCCGTCAGGGCTGTCGTCGGCGACCGTCAGGCGTTTACGGGCGCGGGCCGACGGGCCGAGCGCGCGGTCCTGCCCGCCGCCCGCGCTGTCGACGCGTGTGGAGTAGGCAGATCCGCATTCCGAAGCTTGAAGGCGAGTTGGAAGATTCCTGGAGATTTCATAGACATCCGGGCAGGAGGCCCAGAAAGTGCGGCGAGCCTGTAGGGAACCGGCTGTATGCTGTACCGCTTTGCCAACTGCGCGCTGGATACCAACGCCGTCGAACTGCGCCGCGACGGCGCAGTCGTCGCGCTTGAACCGCAGGTCTTCGCACTGCTGACCTATCTGATCGAGCAGCGCCACCGCGTCGTGCCGAAGGCGGAGCTGTTCGATGAGATCTGGGCCGGACGGTTCGTGTCCGACTCCGCGTTGAGCAGCCGCATCAAATCGGTCCGCGCGGCCATCGGCGACGACGGCACGTCTCAGTCCCTAATCCGCACGGTCCACAAGACGGGTTTCAGGTTCGTCGGCGCCGTGGAAATCAGCCGCGCTGAGCCCGAGATCACCGCCGAGGTCGGCCCGGAGATCTCGCAGACAGCCCCGGATGCCCGGCCCGGCACGATGCAAGCTGATCAACAGGCGTCCCGACGCCCGGACACGGGACCGGTGATCGCCGTTCTGCCTTTCGGTACGGAGGGCGATTGTGCCGGGCGCCATATCTTTCTCGACGGGTTGACCCAGGACATCATCACAGCACTTGGCCGCACCCGCTGGCTCTCGGTCATCGCCCGCGGCTCGGTCTTCCGGTTCCGCAACGCCGATCAGGATCCCACGGAGGCCGGAAGACTTCTGGGCGCACGGTATGTCGTCTGCGGAACAGCCCGGTTCGACGGGCCGAAGCTGCAGCTTCAGACGTCGCTCGTCGAAGTGAGCAGCGGACTGGAGATCTGGGTCGAACACTATGACCGGCCGCTGGAGTCCGTCTTCGAGATTCAGAGCGATATCGCGAATTCGGTCGCCGGTGCCGTTGCCAGCGAGGTTGAGACGGCGGAACGCCAGAGGGCGCTGCTGATGCCGCTGGAGAGCCTGGACGCCTGGGAGGCCTATCATCGCGGCTGCTGGCACATGTATCGCTTCCAGCCCGTCAACTACGATCACGCCGAGCGGTTCTTTCGCCGTTCGGTGAACCTTGAGCCGGCGGTGCCCCACGCCCATGCGGGGCTGTCGTTCGTCCACTGGCAGCGCGCGTTCCTGGGTCTGACAGCGGATCGCGACGGCGCGATCGCGCAGGCCCGCGACCATGCACAGCACTGCCTCGAACTCGATCCGCGTGATCCGAAGGGGCATTGGGCCCTCGGCCGCGTCTTCGTGCTGCAGGGCGACTTCAGGCAATCGATCGACGAGCTGCAACGCGCCGTCGACCTGAACCCGAGTTCCATCATGGGCCTCTATTCGCTGGGCCGATCGCTGATGCTCATCGGCGATCTGGAAGCCAGCAATGCGATGGTCGATACCGCGCGCCGCTTGAGCCCATTCGACCCGATGGTGTTTGGGTTCGCTTCGGTAAAGGCCCAGAACCTGGCACTGCTCGGGCGCACGAGCGAGGCGATCGACTATGCCGATCTGGCCGCCCGCCAGCCCAACGCCCATTTCCACATTCTGGCCGTCGCCGCGGTCTGCCATGCGCTGGCCGGTGAGGAGCACGCGGCACGCGAGTATCTCTACAGACTGCTGCGCATTAAGCCGCGCTATGACGTTGGGCGCTTCCTTCGCGCTTTTCCACTCCAACGCGAAGAGCATGCCGCGGCGGTCCGGGACGCGTTCGCATTGCTGCAAGGCGCGTGACGGCCTAACAGGGGCTCTGCAGGAGCGGCTAGCCACCCGGGGACCTGTTGGACTGCGCTCGGGCATCTGGCATTTCCATAAGAAATGTGAGCGCAAGCGGGCCTCAGAGTATGTTTCGACAATCCCCGCACCAGTAATTCCATCGCAGTTGCCCTGAACACCGTGCGCCAGTCGATGGTCGGTTGGCACCGAAAGTCAATCGCATTTTGCAAGTATTTTATGGATATACTCAACACTGATGACAGAATTAGTTGCTGGCACCGAACATTCTGAAGCCGGTAATTGTTTACACGGTTGCCTTAGCCTCTCATGATTGCAGTAGTATGTCATAAGGAGTACGGCCCGTGACAGATGAGCTGATAGAGATCCTCAAATCTGGTGAACGTGTTCGACTCTTTTCTATTTTGTCTGAAAGCAGCAGAGAAAAGAGGGTCATTTCAGCACTCTTGGCGAGCCTTGT
>JANQQD010000092.1 GCA_028285185.1 Anaerolineae bacterium
GCGCTTGGGGTCGAAGCGCGCGTCACCGTCGCTGCCGTCGAATTCGCGGCTGGCCGCCATCACGGCATTCAGGTGATGCGCCGTCAGCTTTGAGCCGGCGACCAGCGCCGCCACCTTCTGCTCTTCGACCACCTTCCAGTCGATGTACTGCTCGATATCCGGATGGTCGATGTCGACGGTGACCATCTTGGCCGCACGCCGCGTGGTGCCGCCTGACTTGATGGCACCGGCCGCCCGGTCGCCGATCTTCAGGAAGCTCATCAGGCCCGACGACCGGCCGCCGCCGGACAGCCGCTCACCCTCGCCGCGCAGCTTGGAGAAGTTTGAGCCGGTGCCGGAGCCGTATTTGAACAGGCGCGCCTCGCGCACCCAGAGATCCATGATCCCGCCGTCGTTCACCAGGTCGTCGGCGACCGATTGGATGAAACAGGCATGGGGCTGCGGATGCTCGTACGCGCTGTCGGACTGCACCAGTTCGCCCGTGCGATAGTCCACATACGAGTGGCCCTGCGACGGTCCGTCGATGCCATAGGCCCAATGCAGGCCCGTGTTGAACCATTGCGGGCTGTTGGGCGCGCCCATCTGCCGCGCCAGCATCGAGCGCATCTCGTCGAAATAGGCGCGCGCATCGGCCTCGCCGTCGAAATAGCCACCCTTCCAGCCCCAATAGGCCCAGGTTCCGGCCAGGCGATCGAACACCTGGCGGGCGTCCGTCTCGCCGACATACCGCTCCTCTTCCGGCAGTTCGGCCAGCGCGGCTTCGTCGGCAGCGCGGCGCCACAGCCATTGCGGTACGTCCGGCTCCTCCACCGGCGCAAGCACCGCGGGGACGCCGGCCTTGCGGAAATACTTCTGCGCCAGGATATCGGCCGCCACCTGGCTCCACGCCTCTGGCACCTGGATATCCGACTGGCTGAACACCACCGACCCGTCCGGATTGCGGATTTCCGAGCCGGTACGGCGGAATGCGATCGATGCGTAGGGGTCATTGCCCTCGGTGGTGAATCGCCGGTCAATGCGCATGAATCGCCCTCTCCTGCCCCTGGTTAAACCGTCTCTTGATGTTCGGCTGTCGCCGCCGGCCGATGTGACTCAGCGCGGTGCCGACATCTGACCAAGCAGATGTCGTTGGCTTTCATGAAGGTGCCACAAAATATGGGGGCCTGCACCAAGAAATGGCTTCTCGACGCAAATTGGACAATATATTGCCCGAATTGCGCAGTTCGATGACCGCTGGGTCCCGGGCGGCAAGGGAAAGCCGGGCGTCGTTCCCCGTGACATCGCAGCCTGCGGCGGCATGCCGGCGGCAGACAGGCTGGACGCTGCGGAAGGCCGATGCCATAGTCTGCCCCCGCTTGGAAGCCGCGAAAAGGCGCTATCCCCCAATAGGCCAGGTTCGGTCATGCGTTTCGACTTCGACGTCTATGAATGGAGCATGCGTGCCTTTCTGCGCTACAAGACGTGGCGTCGGGGAGAGCGCGTGGGCACCGACGGCTACGGCAACGTCTATTACCGCGATCGCAAGACCGTCAAAGGCCAGCGTCCGCGCAGGTGGGTCGTGTTTGCCGGCGGTGAGAGCGAGGCCAGCCGCGTACCGCCGGAATGGCACGGCTGGCTGCACCACCAGACCGACGATGTGCCGGCCGAAGGCAGCGCGTTCCGCCAGCCCTGGCAGATCGAATACCAGCCGAACCCGACCGGGACGGCCGCGGCTTACCGGCCACCGGGCGCGGTTGAGCAGGGCGGCCAAAGAGCGAAAGCCACCGGAGACTACGAGCCTTGGGTTCCTTCCTGATGCTGGCCTTCGGGCCGACACTGTGCAGCGGGCCGTCAAGCCATGAGCCGTAACATCATTGAAACCGTGATGGGCGGGGTCGTCCTGGCCGTCGCCGTGTTCTTCCTAGTGTTCGCCTATTCCGCCACTGAAGTGCAGAGTGTGGAGGGTTATGAGCTGACCGCCCGGTTCGACCGCATCGACGGCCTGAACGTGGGTAGCGATGTTCGCGTTGGGGGGGTGAAGGTCGGCAGCGTTCTGAGCCATGAGCTCAATACGGAGTACTGGCAGGCGGAGGTGCGGATGTCCATCGACCGCAGCATCCAGCTGCCGGAGGACACGGCTGCCGTCATTGCAAGCGAGAGCCTGCTGGGCGGCAAGTTCCTGGCGCTGGAGCCGGGTGGCAGTGAAGAGATCCTGCCGGAGGGCGGAACCATCCTATTCACTCAGTCGGTTCCGGGTCTGGAACAGTTGTTGGGTCAGGTGATCTACAGCCTGCAGCAACAGTCCGGCGGTGGCCCGGATACCGAGTAGGTCGGCGATGTCCGCACAATCAGGTCCTGCGGGTCTGGCCCGCCTAGCTGGCGGCTGCGCGCTGAAGGCTGCGGCCTGCCTTCTGGCGACAGTGATGGCCGCACAGACCGCTATCGCGGAGCAGCCGACCGTCGACGTGCCCATCGCCATCCTGCGCGGGCTCGACAAGATCACGGCCCGGGTTCAGCCGATCATTGTCGAGGTCGGCCAGCAGGCGGAATTCGGCTCTCTCACTCTGCTCGTGCAGTCGTGCCGCACGACGCGGCCCGATCAGACGCCGGAGAACGCCGTCTTCCTGCAGATTGAAGATGAACCGCCCGGCGAAGACCGCCGCGAGATCTTCTCAGGCTGGATGTTCTCGTCCTCGCCGTCCGTCTCCGCGCTGGACCATGCCGTCTTCGACGTCTGGCTGGAACGTTGCGCCACGGAGATCCCGCAGCCGCCGGAAGACATGGGTGGGGAGGAGTCCTATCCGCCTCTGCCGGAATCGCAGATCATCCCGCCGCCACTGCCGGAGCGGCGGCAGTCGCTCTAACCCTACGTCAGAAAGGCGTCCAGGGCATCCAGCAGGCGCTCGGGACGCCACTGGCCGACATTGCCCAGGGCGTCGTTCAGCCGGGCCTTATAGTCGGACTGAGGGATCTCGCAGCCGCCGAACCGGGCCAGGTGTTCTGTGGTGAATTGGGTGTCGAGCAGCGTGAAGCCACCATCCCTGAGCAACGCGACGAGATGCACCAGCGCCACTTTGCTGGCGTCGGGCACACGGCTGAACATGCTTTCCCCGAAGAAGGCCGCCCCCAAGGTGACACCATAGAGGCCGCCGGCGAGCACGCCATCACGCCAGCATTCCACGCTGTGGGCATACCCCATGGAATACAGGCTGGAATAAAGCTTGCGGATGCCGTCGTTGATCCAGGTCTGTGGCCGCTCCGGTCTTGATTCGGCACAGCCTTCGATGACTCCGGCGAAATCGCTGTCACAGCGGATTTCGAACGGCCGCTGCCTCAACTGGCGGCGCAGGCGGTGGGGTATGTGGAACGCATCGAGCGGCAGGATTCCGCGCATCGGGGGGTCGAGCCAGAACAGCTCGTCCGAATCGCCCCGTTCGGCCATCGGGAAATAGCCGTGCGCGTAAGCCTTCAGCAGCAGGATGGGCGTGATTTCCACCGATGCGCTTGCCCGCCTGTCAGTCCTGTCGTTCCAGCCAGCTCTCCAGCCAGTGGATCGTATAGTCTCCCGCCGCGAATTCCGGCTCTCGTATCACGTCGACATGCAGCGGCAGCGTCGTCGACACGCCCTCGATCACCAGTTCCTCCAACGCCCGGCGCAGCCGCAAGAGACAATCCGTACGGGACGTGCCGTGGGTGATCACTTTGGCGATCAGGCTGTCATAGAAGGGCGGGATCCGGCAGCCGTCGTAAAGTGCGCTGTCGACGCGGACACCCAGCCCGCCCGGCGCATGGTAGCTGTCGATGCGCCCGGGCGACGGCGTGAAGGTCCGCGGATCCTCCGCATTGATCCGGCATTCGATGGCATGGCCATAGAATCCGATCGCATCCTGGCCATAGCCGAGCGGCTCGCCGGTTGCCACGCGCACCTGCTCGCGGACCAGATCGATCCCGGTCAGCATCTCCGTCACCGGATGTTCCACCTGCAGGCGCGTGTTCATCTCGATGAAATAGAAGGCGCCGTCCTGATAGAGGAACTCCAGCGTGCCGACGCCGCGATAGCCGAGGCGGCGCACCGAGTCGACGGCCAAGGCGCCCAGATCCCGGCGCTGCGCCTCGGTCAGCGCCGGTGACGGCGCCTCTTCGATCACCTTCTGATGCCGGCGCTGCAGCGAACAGTCGCGTTCGCCGAAATGCACCACGGTGCCGTGCGTATCGGCGAGGATCTGAACCTCGATGTGCCGCGGCGCTTCCAGATACTTCTCCAGATAGACCGTGTTGTCGCCGAATGCGGCGCTGGCTTCCGAGCGTGCCAGCGAAAACGCGCTGGCCAGATGATCGGCGTCGTCCGCCACCTTCATGCCCTTGCCGCCGCCGCCGGCCGCGGCTTTAACCAGCACCGGATAGCCGATGGCGGCAGCCAGATCGGCCGCCTGTTCCACCGTGTCCACCGTTCCGTCCGAACCGGGCACGCAGGGCAGCCCGACCGCAAGCATGGCCGTGCGTGCCGCCACCTTGTCGCCCATGATGCGGATATGCTCTGGACTGGGGCCGATGAAGGCGAACCCGTGTTCCTCCACCATCTCCGCAAATCGCGCGTTCTCGGCCAGAAAGCCGATGCCGGGATGGATGGCGTCGACGCCCGTGATCGCCGCGGCGGACAAGATCGCGGGGATATTCAGATAGCTGTCGCGCGGCGGCGGCGGGCCGATGCACACGCTCTCGTCGGCCAGCCGCACGGCCATGGCGTCGCTGTCGGCGGTGGAATGGGCCACCACCGTTGAAATCCCCATCTCGCGGCACGCCCTGTGAATGCGCAACGCGATTTCGCCGCGATTGGCGATCAGTACCTTGCGGAAGCCTGCCATTGTCGCGGGCCGGTCGGCCCCTCCGTTCAGTCGAGAATCATGAGGATTTCGCCGAATTCGACCGGCTGCGCATCCTCCACCAGCACCTGCTGCACGACGCCCGCGCGCGGCGCTCGGATTGGGTTCATCACCTTCATCGCTTCGATGATCATGACGGTCTGCCCCTCTTCCACCCTGTCACCAGGCTTCACGAACGGCGTCGCCCCCGGTTCCGGCGCAAGATAGGCTGATCCGACCATGGGCGACGTGATCGCCCCGACCGGCGGTCCGGCCATCACCTGCTGGCCGCTGTCTGCAGACACCGGTGGCGGGGCGTGATGGGCCACCGGCGCCGGTACAACGCCTGTGAGACCGCGGGCCAGGCGCAGCTTGCGCTCGCCCTCCGCCACCTCGATCTCGCTCAGTCCGGCTTCATCCATCAGCGCTGCAAGCTGACGGATAAGGTCGCCATCGATGTGAAACGCCGACATCTACCTCTCCACCGATCAGGTATTGATCAGCTTCGCCATGGCCTCAAGGGCCAGAAGATACCCGTGGCCGCCAAAACCGCAGATCACGCCGCTGGCGACCAGACTGATATAGGAATGGTGACGATAGGCCTCTCGGCCAAAGACATTGGAAAGATGCACTTCGACGATCGGCAGACTGCAGGTCCTGAGCGCATCCATCAGCGCAATCGATGTGTGGCTCAAACCCCCGGCATTGATGATGATGCCATCATGCTGAGCCGCCGTTTCGTGCACCCAGTCTATCAGCTCGCCTTCATAGTTCGACTGTCTGAAGTCGATCGCCAGTCCGATCGCCTCCGCGCGTTCCGCGCACGCCGCCTCGATATCGCCCAACGTATCGGAGCCATACACGGATGGCTCCCGCATCCCCAGCATGTTCAGATTGGGACCGTTCAGGATCAGGATGACGGGACGGTCGTCCGCGTTGAGCGTATTGGCCATGGCCGCCTGACTGTTCGGGCCCTTCTCTTGGCCCCCAAGGGGCGGGTTAGCATAGCCGGAACATCCTCGGCAATGGCCGCTTCCGAATTGAAAAGGTCTACAGCAGTGTCGCGTCCCTCTCCTATCTCTCTTCGCAGATGAAGATGCTGAAGCAGTCTGCCGGGCTCTCGGTCGGCGGTTGGCTGGGCGGGCGCGGCTTCTCGCGGCAGACTAGCCGGCGTCCGTCACGGCTGCGTTGCCATGCCTGTCGCATTGCCGGATGGGTCAAAAACCCAGATCTGTGCCCCACCGACAACCTCGCTTCCCAATGACGCGATCAAGCTGCCCTCATGCTCGACAAGGGTATAGGCGTAGCCATGGAACGGGTAAGCCCAGATTCCGCCGGGCGGCTCGTGTTGTCCCCATGAATCGTGCCGGCCATAGCCCATGACGGGCGCCCAGGCCCCGCCGTCGAATTCCCAGAGCGAAGCGCCGATCCAGGGATTTTGGATGCCGGCATAGAGGCGGCCTTTCCAGGAAATCGCGCTGTTTGTGTTCCGGTTGTACCGCCATTGCGGCGGCAGGGCATTGCCGACAGGCGCCCATCGCTCGCCGTCGAATGCCCAGATCGGATGAAACGGTTCGTTGCCCCAGAATCCAAGGGTCGCGATCAGAAAGCCCTCGTGCTCGAGCAAATCGGTGATCAGGTAGTGCCGCCGATGCGTGCTCTCGATGACCCAGCTATCGTTGAGACCGTTGCCCGCTACCTGCTCCCATCGCTCGCCGTCGAATCGCCAGATGTCGAGGCGGGGATCGTGGGATGTCATGCCAAGGTAGAGTTCACCCCGATAGACGAACATCTCGTATGGCTGAAAGTAGGTAGTGCCGTCTTCGGCCATCGGCGGCCAACTGCCATACTCTCCGTGCCCGGCAACCCGCTCCCACCGCCCATCGAAACGATAAACGGCTGGGGGCGTCAAGAAATCCAGGCTATGGACGCCAACATAGATTGCGCCGCCGAATTCGCGGATCGAATAAGCGACGTCGTGATCGCCTTCGTTCCAACCATGGCCATTGCCGCCGAAGAGCTCCCATTCATGGCCGTCGAAGCGCCAGATTTCGGCTTCCCCTGTGAGAGTACCGCCGATCGCGGCATAGAGCATCCCGCCGATGACCTCAAGGTTCTGGATGCGGCTTTGCGTACCGGCAGGCCACGACCCGAAGACACCGTCACCGCCGACATGTTCCCAGGTGCGCCCGTCATACCGGAACACCAGGGCAATGTCGTCGCGGTTGTAGCTCCAGCCGGCCCGGATGCCGGCGTAGATGTGCCCCTGAAACGACGCCAATGCCTTGATGTCAAACGACCGGACATCAGGCCAATCGTTGTTGAGATGCGGACCGGCGATCTGCACCCAGCGCGAACGCGCGCCGAAGGCGCTTGGCGGAGGATCGGTCGAAATGCCGGCCGGTTCCCTGTCTAGAAGCCAGGGAACCGAAAGGTCCTGCATCAGTCGATAAGTGGCCGTAAATGCGGTCCGCTGAATGCTGGCCTCACCAACGGTCGGCGGCACCCCAAACGGCGCTCTCACATCTGAAGGTGAGCCGGGCGTCCGAAGAGCGCTGTACCCGGTCGCCCCAATGAGCGACCCCACAAGAAGGGTTGCGGCTACAACGGCGACTTTCCTTATGCGGACAAAATATTCGCCAGAGGCAAGTCGCCTTATGAGAACAAAAAACCTAGCGGTATCGAACATCTTCAGCCCAACCCAAAGGCAAGGGTGGCAAACCGTAGCGTTATACCCTGTAGTCTCTGCGTTGCAAGGGCCGATAACAATTGCCGGCATTTTAGACAATTGGATCCCGCCGACTCTCCTCCAAGCCACTTCTGTACAGATGTTGAGCATCATATAGTGGGCGGGAGCCATCAACCATCGGATGGCCGCCGCCAGGCGGCACCCCGACGCAGAGAGAACGTGCGCGCTTGAACCGTTCTCGGACTGATCGACGCAGTCGCGCTTGGCCTTTCGATGCCTCCGGCCACATGAGATGGTCGCCACGGAACGTCAGCTGGTCATCTGTTGCAACGCGAAGGTTGCCCGCGTTGAGCGTATTCGCCATGGCCCTACTGTTCGGCCATTCTCTTGACCCCCAAAAGTGGGCCGGTCAGCGTGGCCGGAACATCCTCGGCAATGGCCGCTTCCGGATCGAAGAGGTCTACAGCAGTGTCGCGTTCCCCTCCAATCCCTCTTCACCGATGAAGATGTTGAAGCAGTTTGATCGGCTCTCGTTCAGCCGCTGGCTCGGGCATCGCGGCCGCGCAACAATGCGGTCGGCGGGCGGCGGATCGGGGAATACGACGCCCGTCTCGTCATGCCGACGCAGGAAATCGACGAAACGCAGCCCATCATAGCGGGCGCTGGGATACTCATAGCCCGACAGGAAAAACCGTCCGTTCCGGCAGCCCGCTACCAGCCAATAGTATTGCTGGGAGTTGAGCCGCAGGCCCGCCGGGCCTCCGGCGAGTGCACCGCTCTCTTCGATCAGGCGCGCGAGCTCGGCGGTCTCCTCCGCCGACAGCTCCGTCAGCGCACGCACCGGCGCAATCGGATTGCCCGGCAAGATAGTGCCCTGCACCAGCGTCACGCCCCGATCCACGACCTGGCGCAAGAGGGCAGACCCGTCGCGCGCCGGGATCACGTCGTAACCGCGCGCCTGCTCGGCCACCACAATGTTGGAGAAACCATCCTGCCGCGGCGCAAAGCCGGCATTGTAGACCAGACGGTACCGGTCGGGATCGCCGCTGCCCTCGACGCACTGTTCGCGGATATCGTCGGCCGCCAGATAGCTGAACCAGGACAGGCGCTGATCCACAAGGGTGAGGCCCGGTCCCTGATAGGCGCAAGCGGCCAGACAGATCACCGACAACAGCAACCCGAAATCGCGCATGCACATTCTCGCTGCCGTTAACTGGTTGTTCACTTGGACGGCGTCTTTCTCACATAGGGTCAGAGAGACTTTCCAAGGCCCTCAGGAGAAAGCGGAAAACTTCGTCGCAGTCGGCAGCAATATCTGGACAGCGCGCAAGCCTTTCCGTACGCTCCACAAGTCCGTTGGCGATAAGGTGGGAGTATGTCGCAATCATGGCGCAAGCTCTGGCGCCCGAGATGGTGACGACGCCCAGGATGCGTCCCCAGGGCATCCTCGTTCTGCTCGTTCTCTTCGCCTGCCTGGCCGCTCCGGCGACCGCGGCGGCGAACCCGCGCTATGCCGGGCTGGTGATCGATGCCCTGACGGGCGAGGTGTTCTATTCGGAGAACGCGGACCGGCAGCTCTATCCGGCATCGCTGACCAAGATGATGACCCTCTACCTGACTTTTCAGGCGTTGCAGGAGGGTCGGCTGACACTGAACCAGCAGTTGGTGGTGTCGGCCACGGCCAATGCGCAGCCGCCATCGCGCATCGACGTGCCCACCGGCGGCACGATCCGGGTCGAAGACGCCATCTACGCGCTGGTTACCAAGTCGGCCAACAATATCGCCGTCGTGCTGGCGGAGGCGCTGTCCGGCAGTGAGTCTGCGTTTGCGAGCGCGATGACGGATCAGGCCCATCGTCTCGGCATGACCAGCACCACGTTCCGCAACGCATCCGGCCTGCCCAACAGTGGCCAGCGGTCCACCGCGCGGGACATGGCGCGCCTGGCGCAGGCGCTCTTGCGCGACTACCCGCAGTATTACCACTACTTCCAGACACAGACCTGGGCGTATCGCGGCACCACCTACCGCAACCACAACCGGCTGCTGGGCGTCTATCCCGGCATGGACGGGCTGAAGACCGGGTACATTCGCGCCTCGGGGTTCAACCTGGCGGCCTCCGCCGTGCGCGGCCGTCTTCGCGTGATCGCCATCGTATTCGGCGGCCGCACCGCCAGCTCGCGGAACGAGCATATGGTCGACCTTCTCGACCGGGCGTTCGACTCCGATCGGGGCGAATACCTGATCGCCCATGGCAGCATGCCGTTCGATCCGCCGATACCGGCGCGCCGGCCCCAGGAGCCCATGCAGATCGCGGCCTTGACGTCGGCCGGCACGGTCCCGGTCGCTCCGGCTGCCCCGGTGGTGGAGCGGATCGGCCAGTCCGTGCCCAGCGGCTTGGCCGCCGTTCCGCAGCCGCCGGGCATGCCGGCGGTTCGTGAACCACAGGTGGCGACCGTCGAGCCGACGGGCCTGGCGCCGCTGATCGCCGCCTCGCTTGCCGAGCCGCTGCCCGAGCCGCCGGCGGCGCCCTCGCGTGTCGTTGCGACGCTGGGTCCTGCCAGCGGACCGCCGCTGACGCTGGTCCAGCAGGGCACACAGGCGGCGTTACCGGGCGCCGATCCGCAGGCCGAAGGCCTTTGGTCCATCCAGGTCGGCGCCTACAGCTCACCCAGCGACGGCCAGCAGGCGCTACGGGACGCGGCCGATCGGCTGCCCGATCTGCTGCGCCACGCCACGGTGTCGATCACGCCTGTCGACACCGACCTGGGGGAGTTGTTCCGCGCCCGTTTGGGCGGGCTCGATCAGCAGACGGCAACGCTTGCCTGCCAGCGTCTCGGATCGGGCGGAACGCCCTGCCTGGCGATCGCCCCCGGAGCCGCGTTCTAGCCGGCCAACGATCCAGCCAACCTTGCGCCGCGCGAGGCCATGAAGTAGAGCCCCAGGTGATGGGTCAGATCCTGCGGATGGGCCGCGGTTTCCGGCAGGCCTAGGCTTTCCGCGACGGTGCGGGGAAGGTCATAGGTGGCGCAGGCCGGCTCAAAGACCACGATGTCCCGCAAGGTCGGCATCAGGCCGTGGTTGCGCGCCGACAGCATGGTCAGAACGAAATCCATGACACAGATATCGGTGCAGATGCCCACGGTCAGCACAGCGGTCAGGCTATTGCGGTTGACCCAGTCGACGACGTGATTGCGGCCGCCATCGATCGCGCCGACGAAACCGTTGATGCAGTCCTTGCGCACCAGCGTCGCAGCAGCACTGCCATTTAGCCACTGCAGCTCCGGGACCAGATCCTCCTCACCCGTACCGCGCTCGCAGTGTGGCGGATAGGGGGGTTCAGGCTTACCAGGCTCGTGCGTATCCAGAAACGCCAGGATGGGCCAGCCGGCCGCCTCGAACCGCCGCGCCAGCGTGTCGGTTTCGCCGACCATCCGGCTGACCTGGGCATTCGGCTGCGGCGGCGCCAGATTGCCGGCGCCGACCGTCGCGAACCCGTTCACCTCGTCGACGACGACGAGGCCCGTCGGCTGTGCGGCCGGATCGAATCGGTCAAGGGCAATCGGCAGCTCGCGGCGCACATGGGCCAGGACCGGCGCTTCGCTTGAGCGTGCTTCATCGGGCATCTTCGCCAATCTCCCTTGCCGCGCCCGGCCGTCCTAATGCTCCGATAAGGCAAAATCCGGGGCGGCGACGCCACTGGCTTTAAGTTGATCGAGGATGGCCGCCTTCAGCCGCTCCAGCCCGTCGGTTGAGGTGCTTTCCGCGCGGGCCACCAGCACGTCCTGCGTGTTCGAGGCGCGCAGCAGCCACCAACCGTCGCGGGTATTGACGCGGACACCGTCCAGCGCCGTGACCTCTGCCCCAGTCGCCGCCAAGCGGTCGCGCACCTCCTCCACGACCTGGAACTTCCGCGCCTCGTCCACTTGAAAGCGCACCTCGGGCGTGTTGAAGACCTTCGGCAATCGGTCGCGCAATGCCGACAGGGGCTGCCCGGACCGGCTGACAAGCCCGACCAGGCGCACACCGCAATAGAGGGCATCGTCGAAGCCGTAATACCGGTCGCCGAAGAAGATGTGCCCCGACATCTCGCCGGCGAGCGGCGCGCCGGTTTCCGCCATCTTCGCCTTCAGCAGCGAATGGCCGGTCTTCCACATCAGCGGCGTTCCGCCAAGGCGCGCGATCTCGTCGAACAGCGTCTGGCTGGCCTTGACGTCGGCGATCACCATGGCGCCGGGCCGCTCCGCCAACACCTCGCTGGCATAGATCGCCAGCAGCTGATCCCCCCAGACGATCGCGCCATGTTCGTCGACCGCGCCGATGCGGTCGCCGTCGCCATCGAAGGCGATCCCGAGATCGCATCCCTCGCGCCGGACCACCTCCTGCAACGTCGTCAGGTTCTCCGGCACCGTGGGGTCGGGATGGTGGTTGGGGAAGCTGCCATCGATGTCGTCGAACAGCAGGATGTGGCGGCCCGGCAGCCGGTCCGTCAGCTGCCTCAGGGCATCGCCGGTGGCGCCGTTGCCGGCATCCCAGGCCACCGTCAGCGGCCGGTCGAGATCGGCGTCGACCAGCAGCCGGCTGACATAGGCATCCATGATCGGCCGCATGCCGGAGCGACCGCCTTCGACCTCGGCACAACCGGCCGCGGCGATGCGTGCCAGTTCCTGGATGGCATCGCCGTAGACCGGACCGTCGGCCCAGGCCATCTTGATGCCGTTGTATTCCGGCGGGTTGTGAGAGCCCGTGATCATCAGCCCGGCATCGGCGCCCAGATGCTTGATGGCGAAATAGAGCATTGGCGTGGGGCCAAGGCCCACCCGCTCCACGACCACCCCCGCCGACACGAGCCCATCCTGCAACGCGTCGGCCAGGGCCGGCGAGCTGTGGCGGCCGTCATAGCCCAGTGCAACGCGTCCGCCGCCGCGACGGCTGAGCAGCCCGGCAAAGGCGAAGCCCACCGCGCGGGCATCCGCTTCTGTCAGGGTTCGTCCGACAATGCCGCGAATGTCGTATTCCCGAAGGATCGTCGGATCGAATTCGTGACGGTGGGTCATTGCGCACCCGTCTGATGCAGCGGGTTCCGATCGTCCGTCATCCCAATGGCCCCCTCGGGGACGACCGGCGGACGTCCGACGCTATGGTACCAGAACCCTGCCGCCGCCATCTCCGGCGGTTTGTAGATGTTGCGCAGGTCGACCATCAGCGGAACGCGCATGCTTTGCCGCACCTTTTCCAGATTGAGAGCCCGGAACTCGTTCCACTCCGTCAAAAGGGCCACGCAATCGGCATTGTCCAGCGTTGCGTATGCATCGTCGTGATACTCCACACCGGGAAGCAGCTTTTCGGCCTCTTCCCGCCCCACCGGATCGTAAGCCCGCACGGTCGCACCGGCCGCCTGCAAGGCCGGCACGATCACCAGGCTCGGCGCGTCGCGCATATCGTCCGTGTTCGGCTTGAAGGTCAGTCCCAGGATCGCGATCACCTTGCCCTGCACCGAACCGCCGCACGCCCGCGCAATGCGGTCGGCCATCTGGCGCTTGCGATTGTCGTTGATGCCGATCACCGTCTCGACGATGCGCTGCGGCGCGTCACAGGCCTTGGCTGTCGTCGCGAAGGCCAGCGTGTCCTTGGGAAAACAGGATCCACCGTAACCGGGCCCGGGGTGCAGGAACTTGCGCCCGATTCGGCCGTCGAGGCCGATGCCACGGGCCACGTCATGGACATTGGCGCCGACCTTCTCGCACAGGTCGGCGACTTCGTTGATGAAGGTGATCTTGGTGGCAAGGAAGCTGTTGGCCGCGTATTTCGTGATCTCGGCGGTTTCGAGATTGGTCGTCAGAATCGGCGTGTCGATCAGGTTGAGAGGGCGGTAGAGCGCGCGCATCAGGGCGCCCGCCCGTTCCGAATCGGTGCCGATGACCACACGATCGGGCCTCATGAAATCATCGATCGCCGACCCCTCGCGCAGAAACTCAGGGTTTGAGACGATGTCGAAGTCGGCATCGGGGCGAACCTCGCGAATGACCCGGGCCACTTCGCGGCCGGTCCCGACGGGCACGGTCGACTTGGTGACGACCACCGTGTAGCCGCGCATCGCCTGGGCGATTTCTCGCGCGGCGGCAAACACATAGGTCAGATCGGCATGGCCGTCGCCGCGTCGGCTCGGTGTGCCGACGGCGATGAACACCGCATCGGCCTCGGCTACGGCCTTGGAGAGCTCTCCGGTGAACTCAAGCCGGCCTGCGACGGCATTTTTGGCCACAAGAGTATCGAGGCCCGGCTCGAAAATGGGGATCCCGCCGCGACGCAGACTCTCGATCTTGGCCGCATCCTTATCCACGCAGGTGACATGCCAACCGAACTCGGAAAAGCAAGCACCGGAGACGAGGCCGACATAGCCGGTCCCGATCATTGCGATACGCACGGGTCACTCTCCTTCCCGCCACCCGGGCCAGGCGTCATCGGCCCTTTATGATGCTGCGCCGGCTCAGCCGCGCCTCTCCAATATGGTACCGACCTGCTGGCGCAGCCTTTCGGACAATTCGTCGTTGGCAAGGCCGAAGGCCAAGTTGGCAGCGATAAACCCCAGGCGACTGCCGCAATCGTACCGCTCGCCTTCGAAACGGACCCCGTGCACCGCCTGCCGCCCGATCAGCTGCGCGATCGCATCGGTCAGCTGAATCTCCCCACCCGCACCCTGCCGGACATCGTCCAGCATGTCGAACACCTCAGGTTGCAGGATATATCGGCCAACGATCGACAGATTTGAAGGGGCCTCGGCCGGCTTGGGCTTTTCGGCCAGACCGCAAACCGACGCCACACTGCCGTCATCGGTTTCGACGTCCAGGATGCCGTAGCGGTCGGTCAGTTCCGGCTCTACCTCGCGAACGGCCAGCAGGTTGCCGCCGACGCGGTCGTAGACGTCGACCATCTGGGCCAACAGGGCCTGGCGGCAGAGAAAGATCTCATCCGGCAGCAGCACCGCGAACGGCACCCGCCCAACCACGCGGCGCGCGCACCAGATCGCATGGCCGAGGCCCAGCGGCTCGGCCTGGCGGACGAAGACCAGATTTCCGGGCGGCAGTTCCGCGGAACGGGCGCGTTCCAGTTCCTGTGTCTTGCCGCGCGCCGTCAGAAGGCCGTAGAGCTCGGGGTGGTAGTCGAAATGGTCTTCCAGCGCCACCTTGCCGCGGCTGATGACGAAGACGAAAGTTTCGACCCCAGCCGCCGCGGCCTCTTCCACCGCGTATTGCAAAACCGGCTTGTCGACGACGCAAAGCATCTCTTTGGGGATCGCCTTGGTGGCCGGCAGGGAACGGGTTCCCAGGCCGGCAACCGGAAACACCGCGGTCTTGATCGGTTGCGTCATCGAGACCCCTTGCTGAGCTGCTGATGATGACCGGTGGGGCACAGCCAGATGGCGCCGGCTCGGTTAGAGGCGCCGTGCCCTAGCCGCTACCGCCTGCCGAGCAGCAGGTCTTTGGCTTGATTGAGCTTCGCCGCGATGTAATCGGATCCGCCCTGGTCGGGATGGAACTTTTTCATGAGCCGATGATGGGCTGCCTTAATTTCCTCGCTGCTTGCACCCGGCGCAAGCCCCAGAAGTGCCAGCGCCTCTTCAACCGACATCGCGCCGCCGCCTGCCCTTTGCCGTTCTCCGTCGCGGGCCGCGGCCTCTTTATCGTCCATCCGCCATTCGGGCCCGAACCGCCGATCGAGAAACGCCTCCACGACGGGGATCGACTGCGGGTCATTCTGCCCGCATTCCCTCAACAGGTCCTTGACGTCTTCAAGCGACAGCTCGCCGAGAGAACGCCCGGCAAACCGCCCGCCGACAACGGTTCCCGACATCTCGCCCGTGTCGTGATCGAGCTCCACCTCCAAGGTGCCCGTCTGCAGCCGCGACCGCTGCCCGGCCGATGGTCCTCGGGCCGCCTGCATACGCCTGCGCAAATCCCGCCAGCCGAGGATCATCGGCAGGAAGAACAGGAGCACCCCCAGCATGGGACCGAGGTTGCGCGTCACCGCGAGAAACAGAACAATCGCCGCGACCAGTCCGATCCCGCCGTACCGCAATACCCGCACTAGGTGCCGCGGATCGGCATTGACGAACCATCTCGCCAACAGCGCGAATCCAGCCAGAAGACAGATCCCGAGGAAGAGATAGGCGATCATTGCCCGGCTAAGATTTGCCGACCTGATGCGTCAGCTGGCGGACATCGCCGCCGCGCCGCTTGCCATAGTCCTGCAACGCGCGATAGCCGCCGGCCGCGTACACAGCCACGGCGCCGAGCAGGTCGCGAAGCTGGCGGGCACTGCCGGCGTCGAATGGACAGTACGCCCCCTTGGTCAACTGCGCGATCTGGCGAAAGGCGCGCGCGGCGATCGGATCGCCCCCTTCGTGGAACAGGAAGACGGGGACGCCGAGCAGGCCCAGCTCGCCCGCACGATGACAGACGTCGTCGATGTCTTCTTCGAAGCAGTCGCCGACGAAGACCAGCGCGTCGACCTTGGTTTCCTTCGTCCGGGCGATGGCGTGCCCGAGAACGCGGCCGATCTGCGTCTGTCCGCCTAGACACCGCACCTGGGTCATCTTCCTCAAAAGAGCGGCGCTGTCCGACACCCAGGGGCTCGACTTGCACTCGCGGAACCCCCGATAGAACACAAGCTGCACATCCAACCCGCCGATGCTCTGCGTTGCCTCGAACATCTCGGCCTGAAGGTGGCAGGCACGATCCCAGGTCGGCTCGCGGCTGGCTGTCGCATCCATTGCGAAGATCAGCCGCCCCCGGCGCCCCGCCTGCTTCTGCGGGGCAGGCACCGCCGTCAACCGCCGCAGGAAGGCATCCACTTCCGACTGGCTGGCCTTGCCCTCAGCCGGCAGATTGTCTTTGTTCTCAGCCACTTGATCCCCCGACAACCCTCCAAGACAGTCGGCGAAACGGCACGCCGGTCATTATAGCCTCTCCGTGGGCGCAACAGACTCTATATGGATCGGCCGGCGTCGCTCGGAAGCGATTCCGACCGGCAGGTCTGCCGCCGAAACGTTTCGCTGACGGGCGTCCGACACCGCGACACCATCCCTTGCAGTGAAGTAATCTCACGCCCGGCGGTGACCACCGGCGCGGCAATCAGCCGGTAGCCGCCGCTGCCGGCGCGGCAAGCCCAATGGCGTCGATCAGGGCACGCACCTCCTGCCGGGCTGCGACGTGGCTCATGGTGAAACCGCCTTCAAGCTCCGCCTCCCGCAGATCCAGAAGCGTCAGGCCCTTCAGGAACAGCTCGCGGAAGATGACCCGTTCGCCGAAGCCCGGCGCAATCCGAAACCCGATGCGCGGCGCCAGGCGATCCAGGATGTCCCCCATCTCGCGCTTGTTGCGCGCATCCACATGCGACAGCCGGTTGCGCATGACGACCCAGTCGATAGACCGGCGTTGCCGCACCATCTTCCGCTTGCGCTGTTCGAACACCATGTCGGCGTACTGGCTCGGCGCCCTGATCTCCAGTGTGTCGGGGTCCAGATCGGCAAACAGGTCGAGATCGACAAAACTGTCATTCAGCGGCGTCACCAGCGTGTCGGCAAACGAATGGCCGAGACGCGACAGCCCGTTGTCGGTGCCTGGCGTGTCGATGACCAGATACTGGCATTGGCCGAGGCCGGTGGAGATCGCTTCGGTGAAGGCCCGCGCCTCTTCCTCGGGGGGCCCGGGTGTGACCGACCGATGGTCCGGCGTCGGCAGATCGAGGCCGTGCCGATCGGCATAGCGCCGACGATTGTTCACATAGCGGGTCAGCGTTCCCTGCCGTGCGTCTAGATCGAGACTTCCGACGGTGAAACCCTGGCGCAACAGCGCCACGATCAAATGCAAGGCCGTGGTTGACTTGCCGGTCCCGCCCTTGGCGTTGCCCAGGACAACGACATGGCATGACGGCTCAGACGAAAGGGTCGCTCTCAAAATCTCAGACTCGGGCATAGGCGCAGATCTCGACAATGCTTCGCCAGCAAAGGTCTTTGCCGGGAAGCTATAGGTCCGCTTGGACCCCGACCGCAATGGATGTTCGCTCGGCACGGACCAGCGAGATACAACCGATTGCTGTTGAACTACAGTTGATTTGTCTCAAAAAACTTTCGATGGCATTCGCCATCGGTGTCCGCCATGTTAGAAGGCGACAACCGGGCATCCGAGCCTGGGGAACTCGACACGATTTACGGGCAACACTGGGAGGTACCCAAAGCATGACCGCCACACTGCTGCGCACGACAACCGCCATAGCTGCGGGACTGGCACTTCTCTCCGGCGCCGCCATGGCCCAGGACGACCGGTCGGATTGGCCGGAATCGATCACGGTCGGCACGGCCAGCCAGGGCGGCACCTACTTCATCTACGGCAATGGCTGGGCCAACCTGATCGGTGAAGAGCTTGGCATCAACGCCGGCGGCGAAGTGACGGGCGGCCCGGTGCAGAACGCCACGCTCGTCCAATCGGGCGATGCCGAATTCGGCATGGTCACCATGGGACCGGCTTACGAGGCCTGGACGGGTGCGAGCCCGCTGATGCCTGGGCTGGAGCATGACAAGCTTCGGGCGATCTTCCCGATGTATCAGACCGGCTTCCAGGTGATCACGCTGGAGAGCAGCGGTATCGAGACGGTCGACGGGCTTGACGGCTTGACCGTCGGCGTCGGCCCGGCTGGCGGCACGCCCGGCACCTATTGGCCGCGCATCTTCGACACACTGGGGATCTCGATCAGCGTGCAGAACGGCGGCGCGGCAGATCTCGCCGGCCAACTGCAGGACGGCCTGATCGACGGCTTCGCCTTCGCAGCCGGCATCCCGATCAGCGCCTTCAGCCAGGTGGAAGCCCAGGTCGACGTCAACATCTTCGGTCCCAGCGACGAACAGATCGCGACGCTGCTGGACACCTACCCGTCGCTTGCGGATTTCGTCATTCCGGGCGGCACCTATCCGAGCGAGCCTGAAGACATCCACACGGTGGCCATGTGGAACTTCGCCGTTGCCAGCGCGGACATGCCGGAGAGCCTGGTCTACGAGATCGTCAGCATCATCATGGGCAACAACGAGCGCATGATGCAGATCCACGGTGCGGCCCGCGAGACGCTGCCGGAGAACTATGTGCACAACACCTTCCTGCCGTGGCATCCGGGTGCGGTTCGCTGGTTCGAAGAGAACGGCTTCGACATTCCGGACGATCTGGAAGGCTGATCCGTCGCATCCCGGCGTCGATCGGGATTGATCCAAGACAATTCCGTGACCCCCGCTCCGTAAACCCGGAGCGGG
>JANQQD010000123.1 GCA_028285185.1 Anaerolineae bacterium
GCGGAACACGGGCTTGACCGGACGTCCGACCAGATACCGTTCGACGCCTTCATCCAGAGCGCGGCGATAGACGGACAACGCGCCGTCGACGGCATCGACCGTTCTGTCGATGTCGTCGTCGCTATGCGCGTAGCTGACGACGAACGAAGGGGCAAGGACGCCCCGACGAAGCAGTTCTTGAAGAAACAGCGTGCGAAATGCCTGTGATGGCTGACCGCTTGCGTCACGTGTTGCGTAGAGCAGGTGGCAGGGCCGGCCGGCAACACTGACCTGATCGGACACGCCATGACGTCGCGCTGCGCTTTCCACGCCGGATCGCAAGCGCTCCCCTGTTCGGTAAAGGGCGCCGATGACGTCTTCGGTCTGGTATACGCCCATGGTGGCCATGGCGGCGCCCAACGCTCCGGTTTCCGCGCCATGGGTGGTCGATAGAAGGAACACCCGGGCACGGTCGGCCTTCAGCCCGCCGAGTTCCATCAGGTCTCGGCGTCCCGCCAGTGCGGACAGGGCGAAGCCGTTGGCCATCGCCTTGCCGAAACAGCTGAGGTCCGGGGTCACGCCAAAGACCGATTGCGCCCCCCCATTGGCCCAGCGAAACCCGGTCATGCACTCGTCAAAGATCAGCACCGCGCCGTTGGCGGCGCATATCGCCTGAACGCCTTGCAGGAACCCCTCCGCCGGCTCCTCCAGGCGGGCCGGCTCGAGAATGACCGCAGCGATCTGGCGCGGGTGATCGTCGAAGACGGCACTAAGGCTGGCAAGGTCGTTATAGCGGAACGTCGCGACCAGCTCTTTCTCCGTCTCCGCGACCCCAGCATCCATCGCCGTCATGCCAATGAACCAGTCATTGTATGAGAAGAACGGGTGGTCCGCGCAGAGTGCGATCTTCGTTCGCCCGGTATGGGCGCGCGCCAGTTTGATCGCAGCTGTTGTGACCGTGGAGCCGTCCTTTGCGAACTTCACCATCTCCGCCGTGCTGATCATCGACAGGAAGCGCTCGGCACAGGCCACTTCAACCGGCGACGGCCGATTGAAGTTCAGTCCCTTTCGGATCTCATGGATTGCCGCCTCGACAACCGCCGGATGGGCATGGCCCAGGGTGACGGCGCGCAGCCCCATGCCGTATTCGATGAACTCGTTGCCGTCGACATCCCAGACATGGCACCCCTGCCCGCGCGCAATGAATCCCGGCGCTTCTTCAGGATACTGGTCATCCCCCTTGGCATAGGTGTGGGCGCCGCCGGGGATCAATCGATGGGCGCGTGCAGAAAAAGATCGCGATCGTTCGAAGCCCATTCTCAATACTCTCGTTTGCCGTACGGCCACCCGGCCTCTCCGGCGACATCTGCAAGCGCGTCGCCTGTGCACCTAGACCTGAAGTGTCGGCAGGTTTCGGTCGCGGTCCGACAACAGCGAAATCGGTAGCGGCCAATCGATCCCCAATGTCGGGTCCAGCGGATTCACACCGCCTTCGAAGGCGGGCGCATAGGGCGTATCGATCAGATACAGCAACAGGCACGCCTCGCTTAACGTCTGAAAGCCGTGGGCAAATCCCGGCGGCACGAGCATGGACCGCATATTCTCCGCGCTCAGTTCCTCGCCGTGCCAGCGCAGATATGTCGACGACCAGGGCCGGAGGTCGACAGCCACATCGAAGATCCTGCCCGACAGGCAGGTCACGAATTTCATTTCCTCATGCGGTGCTGTCTGAAAGTGAAGCCCTCGAACGACGCCTCTGCCTGTGGTCCAAGACTCGTTGATCTGTACGGCTGAGCCTCTCGACAAAAGGTCGCCAAGCTCATCTTGGCAGAACAGCCTGGAGAAATAGCCTCTGTCGTCTGCGAGGCGGATCCTTTCGACGACATGCAGGTCGGCAAGCGGTGTCTTGTGATCGACGAAGCGTTTCACGACCGACTGTCGCGAAGCCCTCATGCCGGCCTCACCTTCTTCTCAGGACGCATCTTCGACAGTGCTGCAACGCGCGCATGGAGGGGCATCTCCATCTGCGTCAACGCTCTGCGAGGGTGAGGCTGCGCCAGCCGACTACCGGGTTGTCGACCTCGGCCTTCGCGCTCTTGTCGCGAACGGGGGTTAGCAGGTCGCAGCGCATCAGGGCGGCGGCAGCATCCGCGACGACTTGAAAATCGAGCCCGGACCTCTCCGCGATATCGAGAAGGCAGTGGTCACCGTCCGAAAGGTTCAGCACCCACAGCAGCGCCATCTCTCGCTGCCGTTTGTCCGTTCGGCCGCCGATAAGATCGTAGAGCCCGCGCCGACCCAGTTGGGGTTCGCATTTCGGTTGGAGGTTCAGATATCTCCGATTGCGTTCCAGAACCTGGATTACCGCCCAGTACGTTTCCAGGGAATGGGCAAGGAACGACGCGCGCACCAGATCGAGATTGTCGGCGGAACTGTGGTACTCGCGAAGTTGGTCATAGGGCGTGCGGGTGAGCGAGCCGACTGGCAAGTTGATACCCGGTGAGCAGAATTGCCGCTCGTCATACCCATAAGGCGAGAAGTCGATGACGGTGAAGTCCTCACCCTGCCGCCTTAGAACATGCTCCACGACCCGATCGATCTCTGCGGAACCTCGGCGGCTTCGCTTGTAATGCATGTGTCCGGGATCGCCCAGATTGGCGGCTACCAGGCCATGCTTGATGGATGGCAATCTCTCTTCATTCCGTGCAAGCCAGGTGATGGCCCCGATTGTTCCCGGAATGAAAATGAAGCGATAAGTGTAGTGTAACCGGAGGCGGACCAATCGCCGCGCCAGCTCCGTTGCCACGGCAATCCCGGACAGGTTGTCGTTGCACAAAGACGGATGGCAGACATGGCAAGATATGAGGACTTCGTCGTCGACCGCACCGGGAATGACACATTCCCCATAGCTCAGCGCGCCGTCAGTCAGGGAGCTGTCGATGCGCACCTCGTAGCGGTCCTCGCCAAGCGCTTCGAGTGCCCTATGGCTGAGGCAGAAGCCCCACATCTCATTGTAGTAGCTCGTGCGATAGGGCACCCAGTCTGGATGCTGAGGGTCTGAAAAGAGATGGGGCTTCAAATCGTCCAGTGACATAATTGCTGAGATCGGTTGGCTGTAACTGACAACATGAAGATTGGATTTTTGGAAATCTACGACACGCTTCCCCTTACTGTTTTTTATAAATGCATCTCGAATGTTCCATTCTTTCGGAACTATCCAGTCAAAAACTTTAGTTCCGCTGGGAACTTCTTGAATCTTCAGTGGTATGACCTCTTGTATTATTCTCAGCGTCGTTCGCAGACCGTCACCCGTAATACTCCTGCAAATGGGGTAGAGTTGGGTGATCAGCCGATGCATGTCCTGGCCGGGTGCGTCCGCTTCGGCGGCTTCGAACACTTCTTCACTCTTCAATGGTGGGTCTCAGACGGCAGGTCTCAGTCCAGCTTACCAGAACGGCATTTAACAAGGCGTGAAGGGGTATTTCCCGCCGGATCATCTGATGCGGCCCTGCGCTTGGCATCGCCGCCCGGTCGTAGGCACTTTGGGCACTCGGGCATGTCCCCCGATGCAGAGGGTCGTCCGAGAGGGTGGACGGGTCCACAGCGCCGGGGTCCGGGACGCCTGCAGCGTCCTGAAACCCATCGTCATTGCCGTCTGGTTGCTGGGATTTGACTTAATTCCCAGAGAAACGACCTTCGATTGTTAGTCCAGCCGGCGGATCCACGCAAGGTCCTTAGCCTGTCCATCCTTGCGGCACGGGCCGCTCGCATTTCGCTGGCGTGCGGGTTGCCGATTGGGCCGAACCGTGGGACAGACGGCGGACTGGCGAGAGAGCGGCAATCTCGGCGGGGGGATAGCAGTCTTGGATCTCAAGCGTCGTGCCGTTCGCGGCGTATCCTGGTCGGCCGTGGAGATGATCGGGCGCCAGATCGTCGCACTTGTTGTCTTCGTCGTGCTGGCCCGCATCCTTGGACCCGACACCTTCGGCCTCTTCGCGATGGCGCTGGTCGTCGTCGGCCTTGCCGAGCAGACGGTGGCGGACGGTCTGGCGCAGGGCCTGGTGCAGCGAGAGTCCATCGAAGAGGGCCACGTCGACGCTGCGTTCTGGGGCGTTCTCGGGTTTTCAGCGGTCCTCAGCGTGATTGCCGTCGCGCTCGCCCCAGCCTTGGCGCGGGCTTTCGGCGAGCCGTCGGTCGAAGTTGCGATCTATTGGCTGACGCCGATCATCCTTCTCACCGCGTTGGCGACGATTCCAAGTGTGATCCTGCAGCGGGAGTTCGCCTTTCGCGCCTTGGCCGTGCGCACGACGGCCGGTGTGGTTATCGGTGGTGCGGTTGGGCTTGCCATGGCGGTTCAGGGCTATGGGATCTGGAGCCTGGTTGGCCATCAGCTTGCCATGCGCGTGGCAGCTCTGGCGGTGGTGTGGTGGAGCGTGCCTTGGCGGCCGGGCCTGCGCGGCAAACGACGGCACTTCCAGGATCTCTGGGCGTTCGCCGTCAACATGTTGATCCTGCGATCTCTGTCGATTGTTCATCAGCGGCTGGTGACCTTTCTGATCGGCGTCCATCTGGGGGCGGACGCTGTCGGGTTCTTCAATCTCGCGACTCGCTGTTACGATATGTTGATGGCTGTGTTCGTGACGCCGGCCACACGCGTCGCCTTTCCCCTCTTCTCGCGCCTGATGACGGAGCCGGAGCGAATGCGCCGGGCATTCGCGACTCTGGTCCGGCTGGTATCGTTGATTGCCTTTCCGGTATTCGCCGGTGCCGCCTTGGTCGGGCCCGAGCTTGTTCCCATTGTCTTCGGTGCGGAGTGGACGCCGGCCGTCTGGATATTCGTGCTCTATGTCGCCGGTGGCGTGCTGAGCGCGTCGATGGTGGTGGGCGACGCCGCGGTCCGGAGTGCGGGCAAGGTCCATTGGCTCACCGCGGAAGCCGCCTGCTGGGCCATTGCAACCCTGATTGCCATCACTGCCGTTGCGTCCTATGGCATCCTCTGGCCGGTCGTCGTCATCGTCGCCGGAACGGTGCTGACGATTCCGGTCAACCTCGCCTTCGTCCGGCGGATTGTCGGGATCACGCCTCGCGAGTTCATTGGTCTGGTGGCGCCGGCGGCGGCCGGCATCGGCGTGATGGCGATCGTCGTCACCCTCTTCAGGATGATGACTTCCGTTGCCTCCGAGGGCGCCATCGGTCTCGCAGCCTCAGTCGCGGTTGGAGCGCTGACCTATGCCCTTTGGCAGGCGGCGTTCAATCGGGCGGAATTGATGCGTCTGCGTGATCATTTCCGCTCGCTGAGACAGTCACCTGAAGGTGCCGATCGGGACTGAGTGGCCGCAGTTGGCCGGCGCGGACGTGCTTTCACTGGTAATGACCGCGCGGGATGGTATGGGTGACCCAGCGACCGGAACCGGATCGGCCCGCATCTCCGAAGCCACCCCATGCCGAAGCCGCGCATTACTTTGGGACTGCCCGTCTACAATGGCGAGCGCTATCTCCGGCAGGCGATCGACTCGATCCTTCGCCAGAGCTACACCGACTACGTTCTGTTGATCGCCGACAACCATTCCATCGACGGGACCGAGGCCATCTGCCGCCAGTACGCGGCATCGGACCAGCGGATCGTCTATCACCGTCACGATCGAAACATCGGCGTGGGTGCGAATTTCGATTTCCTCTTCGCCAGTTCCGACAGCGAATTCTTCAAATGGTGTCCCCATGACGACGTGATGGCGCCGGACTATCTCCAGCGCTGCATCGCGGAGCTGGACGCCAGCGCAGATGCCGTCCTCTGCCACACCGACACGTTGATGATCGACGACAATGGCGATGTGATTGCCGATAGTCCGGCCCTGCCCGCCGGTCTCACGTCGCATTCGCCGGTCAGGCGGTTCGCGGGCTTCCTGCTGCGCCCCCGTATCTGCCACGAGTCGCTGGCGGTCATCCGATCGGCGTCGATGCGGCGCACCCGCGGGCACCAAGAGTACTTGGGATCCGACCGCGCGCTGTTGGCGGATCTGATGTTGCAGGGGCGCTTTCTTGCCGTCGCGGAACCGCTGTTCATGAACCGTCGCCACTCGGCCGCCGCCTCGGAGATGGCCGCTCACGGCGCCGAGGCGATAGCTGAACTCTACTATCCGCAGCAGAAGCCGAAGCGGTTGGCCGTCGTGTCCCGCCTCTACGCCGACCTTTGGCGCGCTGTGTGGCGCTCCAGACTCGGCCCCGGCCAGAAGCTGGCATGCAGTGGTGTGCTGCTGGTCTGGCCTTTCATGCCGGGCCAGGCCATGCGGTTCATCCGCGAAGGACTGCAGTATCTGCCTGCCCCACTTGGCAGGAGCCTGCGCCGTGGTAAGCGGTGGATCCTTGGGCGTTGATCTTGGTCCGGGTGCTTTCCTTCAGTCTCAGGTGACTATCAGCGATTCAATCATGGCCGCCAGCCCCTCCGGGAATACCGTGTCCGGGGTATTGGCAAGGTCCTCGAGAGTCCACCATCTGAAGGCCTTCATGTACTGGGCCTCTGAAGTCTCTTGGCCGCTTTCATCCACGGCGTCGTCCGACACGCGAACCACGAAGTATCTCTCATCGGCCTCGGCAAACTGTCCGGTCGGTGTCAGGAACGTTACACGCTTCTGAAAAACCTCGTCGCCAACCGATGCTGATATTCCCGTCTCTTCCAGCAGTTCCCGCGCGCCGGCTTCCGGGAAGCTCTCGCCGTCGTGAAGCGCACCGCCCGGCGTGGCCCAGAACTGCTTGCCGGCCAGTGGTCCCTCGTCGAAGACGAACTTGAAAAGCAGAACGCGGTTCTCGGGATCGAGAACCAGAAGGCGCGCTGCAGATCTCTTCAGCATGGCAGAGGTGTATCACGGCAATGCAGGCTTGATCGTCGTTACCCCCGAGCGCCCTACATTCCTGCCGCATTCCGCCGGAAGGAGACAAGGTCGGATTGAACGAGCGCGAAGATCCCAACCCAAATGACAGCTGCGACCACACTGGTGACAGCGAACTTCAGGCGCAGCCTGGGCTTCACGGGAGCGCTGGTCGCGTGGCCCGGATCCGGGCTCTCCTCAGTCCGCACACCCCAGGGAAGGATCGCAAACAGAACGACCCACCACGTAATGACATAGACGACGATACCCGAAACGATACCCATCAAGCCCGCCAAGACAGCAGAATGCGCGTGACAGCCATGGCCGCCACGCGCTCTTTGACCGGATCAGACATCGAAGGCCGGCCCGGCATCACCCTGGGGAAATGCGCTCGCGGGCCAAAAAACCCAGCGCGCCGCCAGACTGCGGGGCGCCGAACTCGTTCTGTCGGCTAAGACGCCTTCGGCACCTGCTCCAGCTCGACCAGCGTTCCGCAGAAGTCCTTGGGATGCAGGAACAGAACCGGATTGTTGTGCGCGCCCAGCTTCGGCTCACCGTCGCCCAGCACACGCATGCCGTCCGCCTTCAGCTTCTCGCGGGCCTCATAGATATCCTCGACCTCGTAGCAGACATGGTGGATGCCGCCTGAGGGGTTCTTGTCGAGGAACGCCTGGATCGGCGACTTGTCGCCCAGCGGATGCAACAGCTCGACCTTGGTGTTCGGCAGTTCGATGAACACGACGGTCACACCATGTTCCGCCACCGGCTGCGGATCGGAAACCTTCGCGCCAAGGGTGGCGCGATAGACCGCTGACGACGCTTCCAGGTCCGGTACCGCAATAGCAACGTGATTGAGCCTTCCGATCATGGCCGCTTTCATCCTCTCCGGCGATGTGCCTCACGGACTTTGGACGATACACCAAAGTCGAAACGCCGAGAATCGGCAAAGGCCTGCGGCATAAAGGTTTGATTATGGTCAATCGCCGAGACGCAAGACCTTGATTTCCATGAGAGGCTTCTTGCCGAGCTCACTGCGCAGCCGCCGCCGCAGTGCCTGGATCGCGGCGGTACGTACCGCCTCGTCATCCCGTCGGCGCGGCCTCGGCAGATCTTCAACCCTGTCGCGCACATCCTCCGCCAGGTCGCGGGCCGCAGCTTCTTGCGCATTGCTCTCATAGAGGCCGAAGGCCGCGATCTGGGGATCCGCCAGCAGACGGCCCGAGTCATCCAGCACAAGTGTCGCCGTCACCACACCGTTATGCGTCAGCCGATGACGTTGCTTCATGATGCCGTCGTTCAGGTGCACCAGTCGCTCGCCATCCCGCGCGATCCGGCCCACCGGAACATGATCGACAACGCCTGCGGGCCCGGGGGCCAGCTGGAACATGACACCGTCTTCGGGAACCAGTGTCTGGGGCACCTGGCATGCCCGCGCCAGTGCAGCCTGCGCCCGCTGGCGTCGCGCATCGCCGTGTACCGGGATGACGATCTCCGGCCGCACCCACTGATAGAGCGCCGTCAGCTCATCGCGTGCCGGATGGCCTGAGACATGCACCGGCGCCTCAGCCGGCGTGATCACGCGCACGCCTTGCCGCGTCAGCGCGTTCTGCACCCGGGCAATGGCCTTTTCGTTGCCCGGGATTTCGCGGGCGGAGAAGATCACCGTGTCACCCGGCTCCAGCACGACATGGGGATGCGTGTCCGCGGCGATCCGCGACAGTGCGGCTCGCGACTCGCCCTGGCTGCCGGTGCAGATCAGCACCACGCGATCGCGCGGCAGGTATGCCGCCTCCGATTCCGTCAGGAACGGCGCGGGCGGGGTCATGTAGCCGGTCGCGGTTGCGGCCTCATGCACACGCCAGAGCGAGCGGCCGATCAGGGCGCACTGGCGGTCCGCCGCAGCCGCAGCCTCGGCAATGCCGAGAATGCGGCCCACATTGGTGGAAAAGCAGGTGACGGCAACGCGGTTCGGCTGGCGGGCGATGACATCGACCAGGGCATCGCGCGCGTCGCTTTCCGATCCCGAATGCCCATCCTCCAGGGCATTGGTGCTGTCCGAAACGAGCGCCAGCACGCCTTCTGCCCCCACCTGCCGCAGGGTGTCTTCGTCCACCGTCCGGCCGATGGGGGGCTTCGGATCCCGCTTCCAGTCACCGCTATGGACCACATTGCCATACTTCGTGCGGATGATCAGGGCATTCGGCTCGGGGATCGAATGGGTCATCTCTACGAAGGTCACGTCGAATGGCCCGAGAGAAACCCGCCCGCCCAACGGCACCTCGCGCACCGGCACGGTCTCGTCGAACACCGCGTCGCGCAGCTTCAGCCTCAGGAAGGCCGCGGTGAACGGTGTCGCGTAGACCGGGCATCTCAGCCGCGGCCAAAGGTACTGGATGGCCCCGAAATGGTCCTCATGACCATGGGTCAGGACCAGGCCGACCAGCCGGTCGCATTTGTCGGCGATGAAGTCGACCGACGGCATCAGCACATCGACGCCCGGCGTCGTCTCATCGCCGAAGGCCACGCCGCAATCGACCATCAGCCACTGGCCGTCGACCTCGTAGAGATAGAGGTTCATGCCGATTTCGTCGCTGCCGCCCAGCGCTACGAAGCGAAGGCCGGCGTTCGGATCGGCGGTGTCCATGGCGGTCCAAGTCATTTCTGTCTGTTGCGCTCGTAAACCTCGAGCAGGCCCCGCATGGTCAGGTCGGCGTCATAGTGATCGATCACCGGTGTCGACCCGGCAAACAGCACCGAGAGGCCGCCGGTGAGGATCACCTGCATCGGCGCGCCCATTTCGCTGCGAATGCGCCTGACCATCCCTTCGATCAGACTGACATAGCCCCAGAAGATGCCGGACTGCATGGCGCCGACCGTGCCCTTCCCGATCACGCGATCGGGCCGCTCCAGCTCAACCTTCGGCAGCTTGGCGGCGATCTGGTGCAAAGCCTCCAGCGCCGGATGTGGACCCAGCGCGATGACGCCGCCGACATAGTCGCCATTCCCGTCGATCACGTCGAAATTGGTGGCAGTGCCGACATCCACAATGATCAGGTTCGGTCCGTACGCGTTGCGCGCGGCCAGCGCGTTGACCAGCCTGTCTGCGCCGGCCTCTTTCGGGTTGTCCAGCCGGTTCTTGATGCCGAGGTCCAGCTCGCTGGTGACGATCATCGGCGTGCAGCCCAGATGCTTGCGGCACAGCCATTCGAGATTGAAGGTGGCCGAAGGCACGACGCTGGCCATGACGACGTCGTCGATCGCACCGCGCTCGATGCCGGAAAGGCCGAGAAGCTGCGTCAGCCACACGGCATATTCGTCTGCCGTACGTCGGCCGTCGGTGGAGATGCGCCAACTGCCGACCTTGTTACGGTCGTCGAAGATCGCGACCGTTATGTTCGTGTTGCCGACATCGATTGCCAAAAGCATCTCACGCCCTCGGAAAGAACACATCGCCAGCGGCGATCCGGCGCATTTCACCGCTGTCCAGCCGCAGCATCAGATGGCCGTCTTCGTCCAGGTCTTCGAATACGCCGGTCAATGTTGCATCCTCCAGCCGGACGACCAGGGGGTGGCCCATGCCCCAGGCACGGGTAATCCAGTCGCGGCGGATGCCGGCGAAGCCATCCCTTCCCCACACGATCAGAAGTTCTGACAATTCGGCCAGATACGCCTCAAGCAAGGCCTCCACCGTGACGTCGGAGGCACCGGCGGCGGCGATGGACGTGGCCGGAAACTCCGTACCCTCGGGGAAGTGGGCCACATTGATGCCGGTCCCAATGATCACCCAGTCACAGCTCCCGTCGGGCCGTACCGACCCTTCCAGCAGGATGCCTGAGATCTTGGCGCCGCCGATCAGCACATCGTTCGGCCACTTCACCTGCAGGTGCAACTCCGGGGCCAATGCGGCAACGGCGCGCGCCAGGGCAAGCGACACCACAAAGGGAAGCTGGCCTGTGCGCTGGGGGCTGCCGGTCGGGCGCAGCAGCACCGAACAGTAGAGGTTTCCCGGCGGCGAGTCCCATTGCCGCCCGCGCCGCCCCCGTCCGGTCTGCTGGCTATGGGCCCAGACTACGCTGCCCTCCGGTGCACCGGCCGCAGCCAGCGCGCGGGCTTCGTCATTGGTGCTGCCGACGGCCTCGTAGGTGTTCAGCTGCCAGCCTGGCGGCAGACCCGGGCCGGCGGGCGGCCGCTCCGCTGCAGTCATCCGGCGAACAGGCTGGCCGCAGCCCGTGCTGCCGCATCGACGATGGGGGCCGGGAACAGGAAGAAGAAGGCCGTGAACAGACCCGTTCCCGTCAACACCAGGGTCATGTCATTGCCGATTGGCCGGTCGAAGCTTTCTACCGGATCATCGAAATACATCAGCTTGATGATGCGGATGTAATAGAAGGCGCCCACCACGCTGGTGAGCCCACCGATCACGGCGAGCGTTATAAGGCCGGCGTCGATGGCCGCCAGAAAGACCTGCAGCTTGGCGAAGAAGCCCGCTAGCGGCGGTATCCCGGCCATGGAGAACATGAACACCGCCAGCACCAGCGCCATCATCGGATGCGTGCGGCTTAGCCCCGAAAGGTCCTTGATGCCCTCGACCATACGGCCGTTCACCCGCATGCACAGGATGCAGGCGAAGGTGCCGACATTCATCGCGAGATAGATGGCCATATAGACCAGCACGCCACGCACGCCGGCCTCGCTGCCCGCCGCCAGGCCCATCAGCGCGTAGCCGACATGCCCGATCGACGAATAGGCCATCAGCCGCTTGATGTTGGTCTGGTTGATGGCGGCGTAGGCGCCCAGGATCATCGACAGTATCGAGATCGCCAGCACGATCTGCTGCCACTGCTGCACCAGTTCGCCGAACGGATCGATCATCACGCGCACGAACAGGGCGATCGCCGCGATCTTCGGTGCGACGGCGAAGAAGGCCGTGACCGGCGTCGGCGCCCCTTCATAGACATCGGGCGTCCACATGTGGAACGGCACGGCTGAGACCTTGAAGGCCAGACCTGCCGAGACGAACACGATCCCCAGGATCAGGCCGATCCCCACCTCGCCTCCACCGGCGAAGGCTTCCGCGAGGCCCGAGAAGCTGGTGGTGCCGGTGAAGCCGTAGACGAGCGAAGCGCCGTAGAGCAGCATGCCCGAAGAGAGCGCGCCGAGAACGAAGTACTTCAGCCCGGCTTCCGACGACCGCACCGTGTCGCGACGGAAGGCGGCGACCACGTAGAGCGACAGGCTCTGCAGCTCAAGCCCCAGATAGAGGGACAGGAGGTCGCCTGCACTGATCATCATCATCATGCCGAGCGTGGCGAACAGGAACAGCACCGGAAATTCGATGCGGGCCATCTGTTCGCGCTCGATGAACCGCTGGGACATGATGACCGCAAAGGCCGAGCCCAACAGCGCCAGGATCTTCATGAACACGGCGAAGTCGTCCGCCACGAACATGCCGTTGAAGGTTTCCGCCGGCGTATCGACAACCACCAGCAACAAGAAGCCCGCGATCACGAAGCTCATGACCGTCAGATAGGCGACCAGGCGGGTCGCGCCGTCGCCCTTGAAGGCGCCCAGCATCAGCAGCGCCATGCCGGCTACCGCCAGGAAGATCTCCGGCAGGGCCGGCAAAAGGTCGGGAATCTGCGTCATCGCGTCTGCGTGCCCTTTCGCCTGCCCTACTGCGAGGCCGCGACGGCGGCGTCAAGGGCCTCACGATCGGCCGCCGCCTGGAGAGCCGCTTCGTAGTTCTCGATCAGCTGGGCCACCGACGCATCCATTACATCGATGAAACTGGTGGGGTAGATGCCCATCCAGAACACCAGCACCAGCAACGGCGCGAAGACCGCCATCTCACGGAAGCTGAGATCGCTGAAGCCCTTGAGGTCCTCCTTCACCAGTCGGCCGAAGATGACCCGGCGATAGAGGTAGAGCATATAGGCCGCCCCGAGGATCACGCCCGTGGACGCCAGGAACGCGACCCAGGTATTGACCTGGAAGGCCCCCACCAGGCTCAGAAACTCGCCCACAAAGCCGCTGGTGCCGGGCAGGCCAACTGAGGCCAACATGAAGATCATGAAGACGATGCCGTAGCGCGGCATGTTGTTCCAAAGACCACCATAGCGTGCGATCTCGCGGCTATGCAGCCGGTCGTAGACCACGCCAACGGCCAGGAACAGGGCCGCGGAGACGACACCGTGGCTCAGCATCTGGAAGATCGAGCCGTGGATGCCCTGGGTCGTCAGCGTGAACATGCCGATCGTCACGAAGCCCATATGGGCGATCGACGAGTAGGCGATCAGCTTCTTCATGTCCTCCTGCGCCAGGGCCACCAGCGAGGTGTAGATGATGGCCACGACACTGAGGGTATAGACCAGCGGCGTGAAGTACTCCGTCGCCTCCGGCAGCATGGGGATGGAGAAGCGCAGAAACCCGTATCCGCCCATCTTCAACAGCACGCCGGCCAGGATGACGGAGCCGGCGGTCGGCGCCTCCACATGGGCATCGGGCAGCCAGGTGTGCACCGGCCACATCGGGATCTTCACGGCGAAGGATGCGAACATGGCCAGCCACAGCCAGATCTGCATCTCGTAGCCGAACTCGGTTGCCAGCAGCGTCGGCACGTCCGTGGTGCCCGCCTCCAGATACATGGCCAGCAAGGCCAACAGCATCAGGATCGAGCCCAAGAGCGTGAACAGGAAGAACTTGAACGCCGCATAGACCCGGCGCGACCCGCTGCCCCAGACCCCGATGATAACGAACATCGGGATCAGCACGCCTTCGAAGAAGATGTAGAAAACGACGTAATCGAGGGCGCAGAACATCCCGATCATCATCGTTTCCAGGATCAGGAAAGAGATCATGTACTCTTTCACGCGATCCTTGATGCTCTCCCAGCTCGCCAGCACGCAAACCGGCACCAGCACGGTGCAGAGCAGCACGAACATCATCGAGATGCCGTCGACGCCCATGTGGTAGGCGATGCCCAGATCCGGGAACCATTCCACATGCTCGACGAACTGGAACTCCGCCGTAGAGCGGTCGAATTCGAACCAGATGAACAGCGACAGCGCGAACGTGATCAGCGACGTCCACAGCGCCATATAGCGGGAATTGCGCGCCACGGTCTCTGCCGAGCCGCGCGCCAAGAGGAAGATGAAGCCCGCGCCCACGATGGGCACGAACGTCGTCAATGACAGGATCGGCCATTCGCCCATGTGTGAGGCGCGCCCCTTAGCCGCTAACTGCGTAGAGATACCAGGATACGAAGACGACGACGCCGATCAGCATGACGAAGGCATAGTGATAGACATAGCCGGTCTGCAGTGCCGCGACACGCCGCGCGGCTCTGCGCGTGGTCGCCGCCAGCCCGTCCGGGCCCAGGCCGTCGATGATGGCGCCGTCCCCGCCCTTCCACAGACCCCGGCCGATCACCATTGCCGGGCGGACGAACACAGCATCGTAGATCTCATCGAAGTACCACTTGTTGAAGAACAGGCGGTTCACGGGCCCGGCCGCTGCCACCGTGCGGGCCGGCAGATGCGGCATCTGGATATAGAAGAGATACGCAAGCGCAACGCCGCTGATGCCCATGATGACAGGCAGCACCTTGACCCAGAACGGCACGTGATGGGCCGCCTCGGTGGCGACGAACGCAGCCTCGGCGATGCTGTCGCCCCAGAAGGTCTCCATCGAATAGCCGCCGAAGGCGCCATAGCCCAGCACGCCGGCGAACACCGCGCCCAGCGCCAGCACCACAAGCGGGCCTAGCATGATCCATGGCGACTCGTGCACATGGGCCATCACGCGGTCATCCGCGCGCGGTGTGCCGTGGAAGGTCAGGAACAGCAGGCGCCAGCTGTAGAACGCCGTCATGATCGCCGCGGCGATTCCCAGCCAGAACGCGAGATCGCCGACGAAGGAGTGTGCGCCATAGGCGCTTTCGAGGATCAGATCCTTCGAATAGTGGCCGGCGAACCCGAACAGCCCGGGTATGCCGATGCCCGCCAGCGCCAGGCTGCCAATCCACATCATCGCGTAGGTGTAGGGGATCATGCGCCAGATGCCGCCCATCTTGCGCATGTCCTGCTCATCCGACAGGGCGTGGATCACGGAACCGGCGCCCAGGAACAAAAGGGCCTTGAAGAAGGCGTGGGTCATCAGATGGAACATGGCGGCGTTGTAGGCGGATACGCCGGCCGCGAAGAACATGTAGCCCAGCTGGCTCATGGTCGAATAGGCGATCACCCGTTTGATGTCGAACTGGGT
>JANQQD010000124.1 GCA_028285185.1 Anaerolineae bacterium
TTATCTCGGCCGCTCCGATCTCGCGCATGCACAGCCGGACGACCTGATGCCCGATGCCCTGGGTGGCGGCGAGGACGAGACGGCGATGCCGGACGACCACGGCGCGCATGTGGCGGAAACGGCGCTGAAGCGGGTGGCGTCGACGGGTTATGTGCGGGGCAGCCTACGGGTGCTGGACGGCGGGCTCGGGCAGCCGGCGAATGAGCCTGCGCAGGTGCAGGCGCTGCTGGCGGAGGGGCCGCGATCCGAGGGGTCGTCCGCCCTGGCCGCAGCCTACACGCACGGGGCCGTCGTGTCGGTCGAAACCGCTCTTGTGACCGCGGGCGCCGGCGATGCCCACCAGCGGCAGGCCGCCGTGGAGGCGGCGAGGGCGCGTGGCTATGTGGGCGACCCGTGCCCGGAATGCGGCAATCTCACTCTGGTGCGCAACGGCACATGCCTCAAATGCGACACCTGCGGCACCACGACGGGCTGCAGCTGACTGCCACAGCAGAGCCACAGTTCCGTGAGATTGCGAAGTAAATGTACGCTCACTTTGCTCCTGTCGTAGACACCTGGATCTGGCGGGGCCGGTCCGGCACGGCGTATCGGCACTATGTCTATCCGATCGACGCCATGCCGGCGGTCCGCAGCGCCGTCTATGTGCTTGTTCGCCTCGAGGCTGGGCGAGGATATCGGCCGATCTATGTCGGACAGTTCGGCGGCGAGGAGGGCGGGCGTGCTGCCCGGCCCTCGCGCGCCCTGTTGGGTGGCGCGACGCATGTCCATCTGAATGTCGACGGCCGAACCCTGGAAGGCCGTGACGCGATCATGGACGACCTGCGTGCTGCCCTGACGCCCCATGCCGGCGAACTGCGCTCGGCCGGATAGGGCGACCCCTTCACCGCGACGACGAGCGGCGGTATAAGCCGCCCCGATTGGTGACCGCGATAATTCTGGTCGCCACGATGGCGGACGAAGCGAAAGGGAGGGCACCCATGGCCGGCACGATCGAAGGACGTCTTGCGGAACTGGGCATCACGCTGCCGGCGGCAGCGGCGCCCGTTGCCAACTATGTGCCGACGGTGCGCTCCGGCAACATGCTCTACGTATCCGGCCAGGTGACGCTCCGCGACGGCCAGCCGCAGCATCTGGGCAAGCTGGGCGCCGGGATCGATGTGGCGGAGGGGGCGCAGGCCGCACGGCTGTGTGCCCTGAACATTGTCGCCCAGGCCAAGGCTGCGCTCGGTGAACTGGACCGGGTAGCGCGCGTCGTCAAGCTGGTCGGCTTCGTCAACAGCGCACCCGAATTCACCGACCAGCCGAAGGTGATCAACGGCGCTTCGGACTTCATGGTCGAGGTGTTCGGCGACAAGGGCAGGCATGCCCGCTCGGCTGTCGGCGTGGCGGCGTTGCCGTTGGGCGTGAGTGTCGAGGTCGAGGCGATCCTCGAGGTCGACTGACGGCGAGCGCACCGACGCCTGCGGCTGACCGTCGCCGGTGCGGCGCGCTGTTGTCACGTACCGCCCGGCGGCGCATATCGGTAGCCGAGAGCGCGGCAAAAGGCCCGGTAGGCGCGAGCAATCATGGCGGATGGCAGCCCATCACTGATCTTGAAGGCGGTTGCCGATATCAACACGGTGCCGGCGGCCGACTGGGACGCGTGCGCCGGAGCGGATAATCCGTTCGTCAGTCACGCCTTCCTGTCGGCGCTGGAAGACAGCGGGTCCGCCGTCGGCAGGACCGGCTGGATGCCGCAGCACCTGCTGGTGGAAGACGAATGCGGCGCGCTCTTGGCCTGCGCGCCGATGTATCTGAAGACGCATTCCTACGGCGAATACGTCTTCGACCATGGCTGGGCGCATGCCTATGAGCAGGCGGGCGGGCGCTATTACCCCAAGCTGCAGGTGGCCGTGCCGTTCACGCCGGTGCCGGGCCCGCGCCTGTTGGTGCGGCCCGGGCCGATGGCCGAACTGGCTGAGGCAGCACTGGTCTCAGGCATGCAGCGTGTGGCGGAGCGCCATGGCGTCTGCACGGTGCATGTCACATTCCTGCCGGAAGACCAGTGGCAGGCGCTGGGCGAAGAGGGCTGGCTGCAGCGGACCGGGCAACAGTTCCACTGGCACAACGACGGCTACCGGACCTTCGACGACTTCCTGGCTTCGCTGGCGTCACGCAAGCGCAAGGCGATCCGGAAGGAACGCCGTGAGGTGGCGGATAGCGGTGCGACCATGCGCGTGCTGACCGGCGACGAGATCACGGATGAGCATTGGCACCGGTTCTTCGGCTTTTACGTCGCCACTAGCGACCGCAAATGGGGCTATCCCTATCTGACCGAGGAATTCTTCCTACTGTTGGGCGAGCGCATGGCCGGCAAGGTCGTTCTGGTGTTCGCCGAGGTCGACGGCCATCCGGTCGGCGCGGCGCTGAACCTGATGGGCACCGACACGCTCTATGGCCGCAACTGGGGGGCGGACGGCAGTCACCGCTTCCTGCATTTCGAGGCCTGCTATTACCAGGCGATCGAGTTCGCCATCGCCCACGGCCTTGCCCGCGTGGAGGCAGGTGCCCAGGGATCGCACAAGGTCCAGCGCGGTTACGTTCCCCAGCGCACCTACAGCGCCCACCTGATCCGTGACCCGGCGCTGGAGCGCGCCGTCGCCGACTTCCTGGACCAGGAACGACGCATGATCGAGTGGGAGATGGAGGCGGTGGCGGACGGGTCGCCCTATCGGAAGGGTGAGGGATGAGCCGCAGCCTCCCGCCGCCCGTTCATTGGGCGTGCAGTCTATCTACCCAGACCTTGACGTCTGCGTCGGCACCGGCGGCAGACGGTGCGGCACCGGTGATGACTGGATGATCGACGTGTTCGTCATTGCGTAGGGAATGATTTCGTCGATTACCGCTTCCAAGTCTTCCACCGATCGGACATGGGCTCGAGCGACGAAACAGTCTTCACCGGTGACGCGGTCGCATTCGACGATTTCTGGCAGCCCGCGGAGCAACTCCGCCACCCTTCGAAGCTCACCGGGAACCGGGCGTATCCGGAGCCAGGCAGATAGCGGCAAACCGAGCGCCTCGGGATTGATCTTCACGGTGTAGCCCTGGATGACGCCGGCCTCTTCAAGCCGCTTCACGCGCTCCGACACACTTGGCGACGAGAGGCGGGCCTTGCGGGACAGCTCCGCGAGACTGATGCGCGCGTTGTCGATCAGCGCTTCCAGAATCCGCGCATCTATTTCGTCCAGTACACCGTTCTCATATCGAAGGCGTTTCATTCTCTTTTCCTAATTTTCTCAGGATCAATCGAGGCTACTGCCAACGATCGTCCATATCAATTCAACATCTAGGCCCCTCATGATTGCGACATTCGGAGCGGGCCATGTCAGAGCGAAGATCAGCATTCACAAAGGCATCGGAGGCCGTGCCACCCCATCTGTGGTTCGGCGTCAGCGCCGTTTTTCACTATCTGGGGCCGTCCTTCGCGGTGCTCTTGTTCCCGGCGATCGGCGTTCTCGGCGTCGCGTGGATGCGGATCGCATCGGCCGCTGCGATCTTCGCGCCTTGGACCAAGCCATGGCGCACGATCCGCGTCGCGGACAGGCCGACGCGTCTGTTGCTGTTCGGGCTTGGCGCCTGTCTGGCCGTGATGAATGCATCGTTCTATCTGGCGCTCGACCGCCTGCCGATGAGCCTGGTGGCGACGATTGAGTTCGTAGGGACCATCGGCGTTGCGCTTTATGGATTGCGGACCGCACGTAATCTACTGGCGCTGGTTGTTGCCGTGGTCGGCGTGTTCGTCCTTATCGACGTGAGATGGTCCAGCGATGCGATGGGGCTGTTCTGGGCCTTCCTCAATGGCGCGCTGTTCGTCGGCTACATCATTCTGGGGCACAAGGTGTCCAGTCGCGGCGCGGGCGATGGCGTGCAGCGCCTGGGTGCCGCGATGGCGATCGCGTTCGTGTTCGTCATGCCGATCGGGTTCGAGGAAGCGGTCCAGGCCTTCGGTGCGGTGGAACTGGTGCTGGCCGGGATCGGCGTCGGCTTCTGTTCGTCCGTGGTGCCTTACGTTTGCGATCAGCTGGCCATGTCGCGCCTTCCGCGGTCCAGCTTTGCGCTCCTGCTGGCATTGCTCCCGGCCACGGCGACGATTGTCGGCGCGGTCGTGCTCGCGCAGATCCCCGGTTTGCGGGATCTGGCCGGCGTCGCGCTTGTGATGATCGGCGTCGCAGTACACAAGCCTGCACCGTCCGTTGCGAGCGATGGCCCATGATGACCGTGATCTGGCCGAGAGCTGTGAGTGCGGCTGGAAAGCTAAGATCTCACTCGGCAGACAGGATTGCTGACGCCGCTCGGGCCTGGGCTTTGGCGATGAGAAGCAGAGCCATAGAGCGGGATACCTCGTCGGACGGCCTCATATCATTGACGGCAGCGAGTGCGGCAGCGAATACGCGCTGCGCCTCCGCCATGTTGGCGCCCACTGCCTGTGCCGCCCCGATCTTGGCCAATGCGTCGACACGAAGAAGCGGAAGGCCTTCGCTTGGCATCTCGCCGGCTGTAGCCGAAGCATGGTTTAGCAGTCCCGCCTCTGCTTGGGCGATTGCGACTCTAGCCAGCATGTCCGTGCGATGGTCCAGTCCTTCGGTACTCGCAGCGGCAACCGCGGCGTCCGTAAAGATTTGCTGTGCTTCATCCGCGAACCCAAGTGCTTGCAGTTGGGCTGCGATCGCCAATAGGGCGAGTGTCCGATGCCCCTCGGAGTCGATCTCGCCGGCTGTCACCAGGGCCTCCTCGGACAGCCCAAAGGCAGCTTGCACAGCCGCGAGGTCTGCCAGCGATTCTACATAGACTGGTGTTGCAGAACCATCGGCGACCACTGTCAGAGCCTCAGCCAGCGTCCGCTCGGCATCTTCGCCAAATCCGGCCGCCATCTGTGTGCCGGCAATGTCGGCCAACGCTCCCACGCGACCGGTTTCCAGGAAGCCGTCGGTGCGAGATCTTGTCAGTGCGTCTGCAAACGATATCTGCGCCTCTTCCACGAAGCCGGCGGTGGCTTGGGCCGCTGCGATGGCGAGAGGCGGTTCGACACGATAGGCGCCTTCCCGGCATTGCGGCACTTGGCCCGCGGCCACGGCCTGTTCCATCGTTCGACGCGCGTCTTCGATTAGACCGGCCTGCGCAAGATGGGAGCCGATCGCAGCAATGGCTCTTGCACGAAAGCGGCAGTTTCTCGACCCGATCTGGCCAACCGTCGTCAGTGCATCATCGAACAGCCCGGCCTGCGCCTGGGCGACGGCGATCATTAGAAAGACCGCTCCGCGTTCCTGCCTGGAACTTAGCTCGTCGGTTGCCGTCAGCGCGTCAGCGAAGGTATGCCGGGCGTCGTCTATGTACGTCAAGGCCGCCTGGGCGGAGGCAACCGCGGTCAGCGCCTCAGCGAATTTCCAACCTTGCCGAAACTCTGGTGTCTGGCGAACCGCAGTAAGGGACTCAGCCAGCGACTGTCGAGCCTGGTGTGTGAGCCCTGCGTCTGCCTGCAAGACGGCGATCCTTGCAAGGGCCTCCGAGCGAAGGGCGTGCATGGGAACATCCCGGGCCGTCTCAAGTGCATCGGCAAAGAGTGCACACGCATCGGACGCGTGAGCGCATATCTGGTAATCCTCAGCCTCTGCCAAGGTGTTGCGGAAGACGCGCGGTTCGAACGTGCCGATCCGCTGGCCGGTGATCAGCTGAACGGCAAGCTGCGAGCCCGGATGGTCCTGCACGATGCGATCGAGGTTGGCCTGAGCCTGGCGAAGCAGATCGAGGCGGACGCTGGTCCTTGTGGCTCGGCCCGCTGCCTCTATCTGCTGCAGAGCTTCCACGAACAGCGTGTTGGCTGCCTGTTCATGGTCTTGCGGTTCATGGGTCTGCGCCGCGGCGACGCTCACGGTCCATGACTCTGAGCGGCCATCTCGCGCCAGCGCACCAAATCCAACGGCGCCGGCTGCCAGTAGCGTGACTGCGACGCGTGCGAGTTCGGACGCGTGCATCGCCCTATGCCTCCCACTCTCTCTTCTTTGGCGATCGAGACGCTATCGCACATCGTAGGGTGGCGCCAGCTCAGCACGGCGATGTGCGCATTCAAATCGCCGCCCTTGTCACACTCCGGCGTGCTGCCTCGTCTTGCATTCAGAAGCTGAGGCCGGCCGGTCAATTCCAAGACGAACGCGGTCCGTCCCGCCGCAGTGATCCGGGGACGGTGGAGACATCCATGCGGAGGTTTTTTGCGAGACGGGCGCTCGACAGGTTCGGGGCCCGCTATGACTATGATGTGGGGTACATGCACCACATGCTGCAGACATCGCCGTCGGCCCTGCTCGGGTTTGCCGGCCTGACAAAGCTGGCGCGGCATCGCAAGGCGGCGCCTGTGCAGGCGTTCTATGCCGCCAAGCTGGTCGGCGCGCTGACGGAAGACTGCGGGCCCTGCACGCAGCTTGCGGCGCGGATGGCGGAAGAGGCTGGCGTGCCCGCTGCATCCATCCAAGCCGTTCTGACCCGCAACCGGGCGGCCATGAACGGCGATACGTTTCTGGGCTTCCGCTTTGCCGATGCACTGGCCAGGCGGCTGCCGGACCTGGACGGTGCGCGGGACGCGGTGCGGGCCCGGTGGGGCGAGATGGGCGTGTTGGACCTGACGCTTGCCGTGCAGATCGGGCGTGTTTTCCCCATGGTGAAGGCGGGGCTTGGGTTTGCCGAAGCATGCGAGGGCGTGCAGATCGCTGGCCGTCTGGTTATGCCCACCAAGGCCCACGCGCCGAGGGAGGCGGCATGACGGCGATCGAACGGGCGTTCACGAACCACCGCGGCCGGCTGCAGGGGCTTGCCTATCGCATGCTCGGCAGCCGGGCGGATGCCGAGGATATCCTGCAGGACGCCTATTTGCGCGTGCGCGAGGCCAACGAGGCGGAGATCCGCAACGTCGATGCCTATCTGGTGACGGTCGTAACCCGCCTTTGCCTGGATCAGTTGAAGAGCGCGCGCGCCCGGCGAGAGCACTATGTCGGCCCGTGGCTGCCCGAGCCGGTGATCGATGTCGACTCCCTGTCGCCGGACACGGCGGTGGAGATCGCGGACGACCTCTCCTTCGCCCTGATGTTGACGCTGGAGCGGCTGTCGGCGGCGGAGCGGGCGGCCTTCCTGCTGCACGATGTCTTCGACACGCCGTTTGAAGAGGTCGCCTCGGCGTTGGGCAAGTCGGAAGTGGCATGCCGGCAGCTCGCCTCGCGGGCGCGCAAGGCTGTGCGCAGCGGGCGGCCAGCGCATTCCGCACCGCCGGACGCGCACAGAGCATTGCTTAGCGGGTTCGTCGAGGCCATGACCACGGGCGAGCCGGAGCGCCTGAAGGTGCTGCTGGCTGCCGACGTCATCGCGTATGCCGATGGCGGCGGGGTGAAGATCGCGGCGCTGAACCCGATCCGGGGGGCCGACAACGTGGCGCGGTTCTTCACCGGTCTGGCCCGCAAATTCCGCGCTCACGGCGCCACCGCCGGCTTCGCCCCGACAACGCTGAACGGCGTGCCTGGCTTCATCGTCCACATCAACGGGGCGCTGGACCAGACCTTGAGCATCGATACCGACGGCGACCGCATCACTGCAATCTACGTCGTACGCAATCCCGAGAAGCTGCAGGGCATCGAACAGGCGCTCCAGCACGGCACCGCACAGCCCGCCTGACCGGCGGCAGTTGACCCTTCAGGACCGGGACGAACAAGGAAGAGACCGATGAAG
>JANQQD010000128.1 GCA_028285185.1 Anaerolineae bacterium
GTTCTGTAGTTGTTTGACGGAGTTATTACGCAAGAATTGATAGTTCAAGCACTAACCTTAATTGTTGAGAAATGTCTCATCGCGACAATGGGTAGCAGAAAGCGATTTTGATCAAAACGCGGAAAGGAAGGCTGATGCAAGCGTTTTGCGCCACGATTCGCGGCAAACTTGCGATCATCACCATCGCGCTTTGCGCAGTCGTTCTTGTCATATCAGGGCGGACATATCATGCGTCCGATATCCAGTCCCGGCTGGCGGGTGAGGCCACAGCGCTGTTGGACCAACTGCCCGTCGATACGGCGATGGCGCCCTCCGCCGAGATCGAGGCAGTTCGCGAGTCGCTGACCCGGCTCGGAGACGCCGGCTCGACTCTGGCTACCGAAACTCTGATTCTGGTTGGTATTGGTCTGACCCTCTTGGCCGGTGCGGCTTGGCTGACGTCCGCCGGCTTGTTCGGGTCGATACGGACCATGACCCGGACGATGGATCGGATTGCCGAGCGCAGGCATGACCTGACGGTGCCGGCCCTTGGCCGGCGGGACGAGCTGGGCCGCATGGCGCAGGCGGTCGAGGCCTTCCGCAAATGCGTCGAGGAGCGTGCGGAGCTGGAACATGGGCGGGACCAGACCACGCAGCAGGTCGAACAGCAGCGCCGGCAGACCATGCTGGCCCTGCTGCACGACCTTGTGGACGTCGCCGTGGACGGCAACGAGGCGATGATCGCCATGGTGCGGATGCAGCGCAGCGTCGTCGGCACCGAAGACCAGGTACAGTCCATGGCCTCCGCCATGGAAGAAATGCGCGCCGCCATCAACGAGATCTCGGAGAACAGCGAACGGGCGATCTCGGAGGCGCGGGCGTCCGATGACGCAGCGACCGACGGCGTACGCAAGGCGACGGAAGCCAGCGGATCGATGGACCGGATCACCGCCGCCGTCGGTGAGGCCAAGGCGGAAGTTGGCGACCTTGCCCAAGCCTCCGCAGAGATTGGCGAGATCGTGGGTGAGATCGACGCCATCGCCGAGCAGACCAACCTGCTGGCACTGAATGCCACCATCGAAGCGGCCCGGGCCGGCGAGGCCGGCAAGGGTTTCGCCGTCGTGGCCGCAGAGGTCAAGGCGCTGGCCACGCAGACCGGCAAGGCTACCGACGATATCCGCGAACGCATCGGAAACCTCAGCGGCAAGATGGAGCGCATTACCGGCGCCATGCAGGCCAGCACCGAGGCCGTGCAGTCGGGGCGCACCGTGGTCGAAGACCTGGGCCAGGGGCTTGAGATCATCGCCGGCAGCGTCAAGGCCGTCACCGGCAAGATGACCGAGATCTCCTCCATCCTCACCGAACAGACCGCGGCATCGGAGGAGATCTCCAAGGCGGCGGTGCGCGTGTCCGATATCGCATCCGCCAATGCCGATGAGATCAAGGATGCCATCGGTCAGATGGAGCTGTTGAGCCAGGCGCTGAACCGGCAGGTCGGCACCTTCGCCGAATTCGGATCGGCGGCCACCATCGAGATCGCCCGCAACGATCACACCGTCTTCAAGAAGCGGATCATCGACGCCGTGCTCGGCAACAACGACCTGACGGCCGACGGCATCCCCGACCACCATGGCTGCCGTCTGGGCAAATGGTACGACCAGGCGGACGACCTGATCCGGTCGCAGCCGGCCTATCACCGGCTGGCGGAGCCGCACAAGCAGGTCCATGCCTGCGGCAAGCAGGTGCTGACGCTGCTGCGCCAGGGCCGGTGCAACGACGCCTCGGCGGCGCTCGATCCGCTGAACGACGCCTCCCATAAGGTGATCGCGCTGTTGAACGAACTCAGCGAACAGGTCGCCGCTGCCACAGAGACGGAGCAGACAAGGGCCGCATAGGCGGCATGCACACCGCATCAGGCGTTGTGCACTGCGGTCCGACTTGCTAAGAGACGCGCCCACGTGAATTGGGCGGGGCGCGAGGGCACGAAATTGCCGCTCTCATGGCCGCAGATCGGACCGCCCGCGGAAAAGACCGCCCATGGCAAGCTATCTCGACGACCTGGAAGCGCAGACGATCTATATCCTGCGCGAAGCCTTCAACCGCATCTCGCCCTTGGGCATGCTGTGGTCGATCGGCAAAGACTCCACCGCCCTGTTGTGGATGGTGCGCAAGGCCTTTTTCGGCCACGCACCGATCCCCATGATCCAGCTAGACACGGCCATGGAACTGCCGGAGGTCTATGCCTTCCGCGACCAGATTGCGCGTGACTGGAACCTCAATCTGGTGGTGGAGATGTGCCCGCCGGAAGAGGACATGGACCCCACCCTGCCCCCGGCCTCACGGGCGGCAGCGCGCAAGACGGAGGGGCTGAAGGCGCTGTTGGCGCGCGACAAGTATCAGGGCTTGCTTGTCGGCATCCGGCGCGACGAACAGTCCACCCGCGCCAAGGAACGCGTGTTCAGTCCGCGCAGCCTGGACGGCGCCTGGGATTTCCGCGACCAGCCGCCGGAGTTCTGGGACCAGTACAAAACCGATTTCCCCGACGGCGTGCATGTGCGCATCCATCCCCTGCTGCACTGGACCGAACTGGACATCTGGCGGTACACGCAGCGTGAGGGCATCCCCATCGTGCCGCTCTATCTCGCACAGAACGGCAAGCGCTATCGGTCGCTGGGCGAAAAGAACATCACCTTCCCGATCGAGAGCAACGCCGCCACCATCGACGACATCATCGCCGAGTTGGAGGTGACCCGCACGCCGGAGCGCGCGGGCCGGGCGATGGATCACGAAGCCGAAGACAGCTTCGAACGGCTGCGCGCCAGCGGTTACATGTAAGCCCCCGGCGCCACGGAGTTTCCCTGCCATGGACAACCGGTCCGCCGCGCCGCAGCGGCCCCTCAACATCGTCATCGTCGGCCATGTGGATCACGGCAAGTCGACCCTGATCGGCCGGCTCTTGCACGACACCGGCAGCCTGCCGGACGGCAAGCTTGAGGAACTCAAGCGCGTCTCCGAACGCCGCGGCATGCCGCTGGAATGGTCGTTCGTGCTGGATGCCTTCCAGGCCGAACGCGACCAGGCGGTGACCATCGACACCACGCGGATCTGGTTCAAGACGCGGGCCCGCGACTACGTGATCATCGACGCGCCGGGCCATCGCGAGTTCCTGAAGAACATGATCAGCGGGGCCGCCAGCGCGGAAGCCGCCGTGCTGGTCGTGGATGCGGCCGAAGGCGTGCGCGAGCAGACCCGCAGGCACGCCTATCTCTTGCACCTTTTGGGCCTGCGCCAGGTGGTCGTTGCCGTCAACAAGATGGACCTCGTGGGGTTTGCGCGCGACCGCTTCGCCTCCGTCCAGGCAGAGATCACCGCCTATCTGGACGAGCTGGGCGTCAACGCGCTGGCTGTGGTGCCGATCTCGGCTCGCGACGGCGAGACGCTGGTGCGCGCATCAGCGAAGATGCCCTGGTACGAAGGCCCGCCGCTGGTCGACTGCCTCGACAGGTTCGTGCCGCACCGCCAGCCGGTGGAGCGGCCGCTGCGTATGCCGGTGCAGGACGTCTATAAGCTGGACCATCGCCGCATCATTGCCGGACGGGTAGAAAGCGGCGTGCTGCGGGTGGGCGACACGCTTTTGTTCTCGCCTGCCGGGCGATCCGCACGGGTCAAGACGATCGAGGACTTTGGCGCATCTGTTCCGCCGGTCGAAGCCCGCGCCGGCCAGGTCGTGGGCGTCACCTTGGACGAGCAGGTCTTCGCCGAGCGCGGCGACGTGGCGAGCCACGACGACCACCCGCCCATTCTGACCAACGTGTTCCGCGCCCATGTCTTCTGGCTGGCCTCGAAGCCGCTGGCGGCGGGCGCCCGCTTCAAGGTCAAGCTGGCCACGCGCGAGACGCAGGCCGTGGTCCAGTCGATCGAACGGGTGATCGACACCGAGACGCTGGACGGCGGACGGCGCGAAACGGTCGGGCGCAACGAGGTCGCCGAAGTGGTGCTGCGCACCCGCGAGATGCTGGCGCTGGACGAGCATTTCGGCAGCGGTGCGACTGGCCGCTGCGTGCTGATCGACACTTACGACACGGTCGGCGGCGGCGTGATCTCCATGCGCGGCTATCCCGATCAGCGCCAAGCGTTGACGGTCAAGGCGACCAACATCCATTCCGTCGACCACCTGCTGACGCCGGAGGCCCGGGCGCTGCGCAACAGCCACCGCGGGGCGGTGATCTGGTTCACGGGCCTCAGCGGATCGGGCAAGAGCACGCTCGCCATGCGGCTGGAGCAGCGGCTGTTCGCCAAGGGCTGGCAGGTCTATGTGCTGGACGGCGACAATGTGCGCCACGGCCTGAACGCCGATCTCGGCTTCTCGCCGCAGGACCGGGCGGAGAACATCCGGCGCGTGGGCGAGGTGGCCGCCCTGTTCGCCACGGCCGGGATCGTCACGATCACTGCCTTCATCTCGCCCTATCGCGCCGACCGCCAACGGGCGCGGGCCGCGGCCGGCGGAGATTTCCACGAGATCTACATCAAGGCCGATCTCGCCACCTGCGAAGAGCGCGACCCCAAGGGCCTGTACGCCAAGGCCCGTGCGGGCAAGATCCCGGACTTCACCGGCATCTCTGCCCCATACGAAGAACCCGAGGCGGCCGAACTGACGGTCGACACCGCGACCTGCGCGGTCGACGACTGCGTCTCGCAGATTGCCGCCTATCTGGAACGGCTTACGGTGCTGGAAGGCGACGCCGCGACGGGGTAGCCGCGGTCCTCGCGGTCTCCGGGTTTGCGGGCGCCGACCCTGCGGCTCAGTCCTCCCGCAGTCCGCGCCGGATCGTGTCGACGAACGGCTCCAGCATGTATTCCAGCGCCGTGCGCTCACCCGTCATGATCATCACCTCGGCCGGCATGCCGGGGGCGAGGTCTATCGAGGAGTCGATCTCCTCCAACGCGTGGCGGTCCACCTCGACACTGGCGCGGAAATAGCTTTCGCCGGTGTTCTGGTCGGTCAGTGCGTCGGCCGAGACATAGCGGACGATGCCGGACACCTGCGGCAGGTTACGTTGGCGATAGGCGCTGAGATGCACCTGCGCCTCCAGCCCGGTGTACACGACATCGATGTCCAGCGGTGAAACCCGAACATCGATCAGCAGCTCGTCGCCCAGCGGCACGATGTCCAGGATCGGCTCGCCCGGGCCGATCACGCCGCCGGGTGTCTTGTGCCTGAGCTCCACGACGGTGCCGGCCACCGGGGCAAGGATAACGGTGCGTCTCAGAACATCTTCCGCCGCGCGCAACCGCTCGCCGACCGAGGCGAATTCCGTCTGCACGTCGGTGAGCTGGTTGGCCACCTCGTCCAGCATCATGGTGTCAATGGCGATGATCTGCAGTTCCGCCTCGCCGATCGCCTGCTCCGCACGGGCGATGGCAGCGATGTTGGCGGCGCGCTCGCCCTCGATCTCGGCCTGCGCGCGCTGCAGCGCCAGAAGCCGCGGCTGACGCTCCAGCCCTTCCGCAACCAGACGCTGGACGACCACCACTTCCTGCTGGATCAGCTCGATCTGGCGCTCCTGGCTTTCAATCTGCTGGCCAAGGCCCTCGATCTCCTCACGAAGCTGGGCGATGCGCTGACCCAGGATACCCTTGCGCCCGGCGCTGGCGTCACGGCGCGTCTGGAACACATGCGCCTGGGCATCGAGAATGCTCGCGACGCTGTCGGGGTCGTTTTGCTGCCGCGCGGCCGTCGCCTCCTCCCGCAGCCAAGCGGGAAAGGCGACCTCATCCGCGCCGGTCTGCTCAGCCATCAGTCGTGTGCGCATTGCCGCCAGCGTCAAGAACTGGGTGCGCAAGAGCTGAAACGTGGCGCGCGCCTGGGTGTCTTCCAGCAGCACCAAGGCGTCCCCGGCGGCGACCATGTCGCCGTCCTCGATCAGGATCTCGCCGATGATGCCGCCTTCCAGGTGCTGCACCGTCTTGCGGCTGCCGTCAGGGCTGACCTGCCCCGGCGCAATCGCTGCGCTGGCAAGCGGAGCGACGGAAGACCACCCGATGAAGCCGCCGAAAAACGCTCCGATGACCAGCAGCCCCACTAGGGCCGGGCCACGCATGCTGCGCCACAGCGCGCGTTTGGGCGATTCCGGCGGGGTGGCCGGAAGGCTCCCGAGGGTCAGGCTCATATCCTCAAATCCCCTTCGCTCTTGCGGCAGCGGCGAAAACGTCCGCTCGGCCCGCGGTGCTAGCCGGCTGCCCTGGGGCCGCTCGATCCCTCACCGGGTTGGGCCGACGCAGCACCACCTACCCGCGGGACACCGACCGGCCTTGCCGTGACCTGCCGCAATACTTCGTCCCGGGTACCGGACATTTCCACCGCGCCGTCCCGCAGCATCACGACACGGTCAACATGTGTGAGAATGCTGGGCCGATGGGCGACCATGATGATGGTCTTTCCCGCCTCTTTCAGCTGGGCGACGGCGCGCAGCAGTGCTGCCTCACCGTCGGGGTCCAGGTTGGAATTCGGCTCGTCCAGGATGATCAGCTGCGGCGTGCCGAACAGGGCCCGGGCCAGACCGATGCGCTGCCGCTGGCCGCCCGACAGAATCCCGCCGCTTTCGCCGATCTCGGTCTCGTAGCCATCGGGCAGGTGCAGGATCATCTGATGCACGCCGGCCAGTTCGGCCGCCGCCACCACCGCCTCGGCGTCGGCCTGCTGCATCCGGGCGATGTTGTCCTTCACCGTGCCGGCGAAAAGCTCCACATCCTGCGGCAGATAGCCGACATGGCGCCCGAGATCGGTCCTGTCCCAGGCGTGGATGTCCGCACCGTCCAGCCGGATGTGCCCGGCCGTGGGCGGCCAGATCCCTACCATCAACCGGCACAGCGTGCTCTTGCCCGAGGCGGACGGCCCGATGATGCCGAGCGCCTCACCCGGCTTGGCATCCAGCGAGACGACTTTGAGCACCGGCTTGGAGCCCCCCGGCGGTACGAACGAGGCCCGGTCGACCGCCAGATTGCCCTGGGGGGCCGGCAGGCGCATCGAATCCGGTGCGGCCGGGGCCCGGTGCAGCAGTTCCTGCAGGCGGGCATAGCTGTCGCGGCTGGACACGAACGTCTTCCACGCCGTGATACCCTGTTCCACCGGTGCCAGGGCGCGGCCCAGCAGGATCGAGCCGGCGATCATTCCGCCGCCCGTCAGCTCGCCCTGGATCACCAGGTACGCGCCGAGCCCGAGAATGCCGACCTGCACGAACAGGCGCACGAACTTGCTGAAGCCGACGATGCCGGCGGCCCGGTCGCTGGCCTTGCGCTGCGTGTTCAGCACCTGGTTGTTGAGCGTCTCGAAGCGGTTGACCAGGCCGGGCAGCATGCCCATGGCATGGACAACCTCCGCATTGTCGACCGTCGCAGTGACCTGGCGGAGTGCCCGCACCTGGTTCTGCCCAGCCTCTTTCAACAGTTTGCGGGTGACCAGTTCGTTGGCCAATGCCAGCAGGAACAGGATGATCGCAGCGATCAGGGCCAGCACGCCCAGCCAGGTATGGATCATCCAGATGACGGCGACATAGACCGGGACCCAGGGCGAGTCGAAAAGCGGGAAGATGCCCTGCCCGCCCACGAAGCTTCTGATCTGGCCGAGATCGCGCAACGCCTGTGCGCCCATGCCGGCACCGCCCAGCTTGGCCACAACACTGGCATCGATCAGCCGCGCGCCCAGCCGCTGTTCCAGCCATGTGCTCACACGGGTCAGCACATGGCTGCGCATGGCCTCCAGCGTGCCGAGAACGGCGATGGCCGTGGCGGCGACGACCGTCAACAGCAGCAGCGTCTCGGTGCTGCCGCTCGCCAGAACGCGGTCGAAGACCTGCATCATGTAAAGCGGCACGACCATCATCAGCAGGTTCAGGAAGAAGCTGAAGATGCCGACGAAGACGAAGCCCGGGCGCGCGAAGCGCAGGAATTCCTGGAGCGGCGTCCGCTCCGTCTTCGGCTGTGCTGCGCGCATGGTCGTGGTCCAAATAGGGCTGAAGTACCGGGCCCGGTCACGGCGAACCGGCAGTGTCTCTATGCATAATGCGTGTGTCTATCTCTTACAGTGACCAATAACACAGCCTCGCCGGTGTATCTGCCGGATTCAGGACCGACTTCACGTCAACGACCAGACCGCCATCTTTGAGCCGCTTGTAGAGGCCCCCGGGGACGAACAACGTCTCGAAGCTAGTCTCGCGCTCCAAGAGGGCACGATGCGGCACGGCGAGGATCAGGGCGTCGAGTTCGACGAGATCCTCAGGCGGTTTCATCGTGATCCCGTACTCCGCTTGGACTTCGTCCGGATCCACCATCGGGTCGTGGACTAGTGGCGTCAGCCCGGAACTCGCCAGCTCGGCAACAATATCGGGAACGCGGCTGTTGCGCAGGTCCGGTACATTTTCCTTGAAGGTGATGCCGAGGATGCCGACCCGGGCGTTGCCGGCCGTACGTCCGGCGCGGAACAGCGCCCGGACGACCTCTTGGGCGATGTACCGGCCCATCCCGTCATTGATGCGCCGCCCGGCCAGGATCACCTCGGGGTAATAGCCGACCTGCTGCGCCCGCGCCGTCAGATAATAGGGGTCGACGCCGATGCAGTGCCCGCCAACAAGGCCGGGGGTGAAGGGCAGGAAGTTCCACTTGGTGCGTGCCGCCGCCAGCACATCGGAGGTTCGAAGATCGAGGCGGTGGAAGATCAACGCCAGTTCGTTCATCAGCGCGACGTTGAGGTCGCGCTGGATGTTCTCGATCACCTTGGCCGCTTCGGCCACTTCGATGGATGGCGCCCGGTGGACGCCGGCTTCGACCACACGGCCGTACAGGTTGGCGATGCGATCCAGCGTCTCACCATCCTCGCCCGCCACCACCTTGACGATCCGCTCAAGCGTATGCTCCCGGTCGCCGGGATTGATGCGCTCGGGCGAGTAGGCCAGCCGGAAGTCGACGCCCTGCCGCAGGCCGGAGACGCGGGCTATTGCCGGGCCGCAGATGTCGCGGGTGACACCCGGATAGACCGTGCTCTCGAAGACAACGACCGTGCCGGCGGTGATGTGACGGGCGATGGTCTCGCACGCCGAAAGCAAGATGCCGAGATCGGGATGGCGGTCTTCGTCGACCGGTGTGGGAACCCCGACGATGATGACGGTCGCAGCCGCCAGGGCCGCGGGGTCGCTGGTGCAGGTCAGGGATGAAGCCGACAAAGTCTCTTGATCGACTTCGCCCGTTGCGTCGACCCCCGAGCTGAGCTGGGCAATGCGGTCGGCATCGATGTCGAAGCCGACGGTACCTTCAAAGTGGCGGGCAAAGCCGAGGGCCACGGGCAGGCCGACATAGCCAAGGCCGACGACGGCGATCCGTTCTTGCATGATGGGGCACTGTTGCTGTGATACCGGGCGCATCGCCCCGAAACTCGGCGCGATGCGCGGGCGACAGTACCGGTTTCGGCGCGGTTTTCCAGCCGCAACCGGAAATGTGCGCCATCCGCGATGGCCGGATCGGGGCACTGCGCAGGATTGACGGCACAGATAGCCAGACGCGCGCCCGGACCACTGCAGGGCTATCGCGATCTCTCCGGACAGGTTAGACTCCCGCCCTTGCCGCGGCCTTTCGGCCGCGAAGGGCAACGCACCCGGACCACCAGGCGCCGGGAATGCCTGAGGAGCCCTCAGAGCAGGCGGCCCGTTGATGGAACAGGGGTGACCGGGGCGTACGACCGACGCCCGCACCCCAGCGTCATCGTTAGACGAGGATTGGAGAGGCCATGAGAATCATGGGACGTGCCGCCGTGCGCGCGGCTTCGATCGCTGTGCTGTGCGTCTTCTGGTCAGCCGTGCCCGCGCGCGCCGTCGACCAGACGGCCGCGCAGGACTTCGTTGCAGAGCTGGGCCGTGAAACCGTGGAGGTTCTGCAACGCCCAGATCTGACCTACCGGCAGTCCGTGGAAGAGTTCCGGCAGTTGTTCCAGCGTCACGTGGACATTCCGACGATTGGCCGATTCGTCCTTGGCCGGCACTGGCCCAACGCCACCGAAGCTCAGCAGCGGCAGTACATGGAACTGTTCCAGGACATGGTCATAGAGACCTACGCCCGCCGCTTCCATGAGTATGCTGGTGAGACTCTGGTCGTTGTCGGTTCACGGCCGGAAGGTGAGCGCGATGTTCTGGTGGAGACGCAGATCGTCCGCCCGGCAGGGGCACCGCCGGTCAACGTCACCTGGCGGGTGCGCGAGCGCGACGGCCGGCGGCAGGTGATCGACGTGGCAGTCGAAGGGGTGAGTCTCGCCATCACACAGCGTGATGAGTTCAGTGCGGTCATCCAGCGCAACGGCGGCAGTATCGACGCGCTGCTCAACTCCATGAACCAGACGATCCAGAACGCCCGCCAAGGCTGATGCACAACGTAAACGGCCGGCCAATCAAGGATTGGCCGGCCACCAAATTCCTTAGAAACAGGGAAATCTTATCCACTTACGGAAGCGCGGTCGGCCAGTAGTGCCCGGCAGCTCCGCCCGTTCGTTCGGTTCAGGCCCGCCGCCGTTGGCGTTGCTGGCGCTGCGGCTTGGTATCCGTGTTGGCGTTGGCCGCTACCGCCGTCTTCTCGGCGAGCAAGCGTTCGATGAAAACAGCCAGGCGCATATCCGTCGTGTCGCGGTTGCGGCGCACGCGGTCGCGCACCTGACCCAGAAGAGCCTGCAGCTCATACGGGCAGTCGGGCAAAGCCTCGACAGACAGTTCACTGGCTTTGTTCACCGGTCTTCCCCTCCAACCCTCGGGCGCAAACCATGCGCATTGCCTCGCCCCGGTGTCGTGCGTATGGCCGCCTGTCTTAGGCGGGACGCATCCCAAACACAAGTACTGCCCGGCTCGGGGCCGATGGTTTCATTTCGTACCAATGAAGGCGGCCGCCGGTTCAGAAGCTAAGTAAACAAATACTTAAGCCCATCCCTTCCCGACGATTTGAGGCTACATGCTAAACGGAGAATCGTAAAGAAATATTTGCAGATGTTTGGGGGCAGGTTTGCGCTCAATGCAGACCTCGAACTTGATACCTATTGTGTCGTCCATTAGCGCAACACGCTAGATAATGTGCCTGTGCAGCAGGCCGGCGGCACCAGGCGCTGTGGCGTGACGTCTCGGCGCAGTTGGCGAGGCTGACCGTCGCCGGATGCGCGGCACAACTGCCGCGGGCCGTCATCGAGATGGCGTCGATACAATTCAAACGGGTCTGCATTAAACCATCAGTAACCGTGGGGTGTCAGGATAGCCCGCGCGGCAACACTCGGAACCTCTTCCGCAATGTCGCCGTCGGACCGATCAGGAGCGTGTTTCTCGGATCGCAACGCATCGGCGTCCAGTCGATATCTGGCTGTCCCGGGCCACTCGCCGTTCTGCCCCCATGCGCCGCTTCGGCAGTTTCAAAGGATCGCGAGGCTGAGAGGGACACCCATGCAAAGGCGCGTACAGGTCTTCGACGAGAGCTTTGGCGCGATCGCATCCAGCGCCGCCCGCGTGGAGCGATCGCCGCTGGAGTTCGCAGCCTCGCAGATCACCGCGACGGACCTCATCCGCTTCCGCATCGAGCGAGAGAAGGAGAGGGCTGAAGACGCCATGCTCGCCATGGTGTCCGAGCGCGCGGGAACAATGGAGCATGCGCTGAACAGCGCACCCACAATCGCCCGCGGGTTCGCTGCACCGGCGGCGCGCCTGGCCAAGCCCCTGGACATCGACAAGGCGGTCGCGGATGCGGTCGACGCCTTCGAGAAGGGCCAGTTTCTCGTCCTGGTCAACGACCGCCAGATCCACACTGTCACAGAGCCCATCCAGCTTCACGAGGTCAACGAGGCGGTCTTTCTTCGCCTGCTGCCGCTCAAAGGGGGATAGCCCGCGATGTTCGGATTCGAACGGCGCCGCGGCAACCGGCTGGACGAGCTGCTGACGAAGCCTTTGGACGAGGCGTTGCGGGACACGGGGGCGCCCCTGCTGGACACCTTTCTCTGCGAGCCCATACCGCCAGGCGGCGTCGCGCGCGGGCCATTCCGCGACCGCAGTCCGTTGGCGGCCGCCATAGATGATGCAGGCCCGAAGGTGCGTGGCGACCTCTTCGCAAGGGCATTTCTGCTGTGCTCAAGACTGGCCGCCGCCGGAATCGGCCTTGATAAGCGAGAGCGTTGGAAGGTCACGGAGCTCTTGTGCCAATTCGACGGAAAGCTGAGGGCGAGCCTGAGGAGTGCGGATGCCGCCGTCTTGCTCGGGACTGATGTCGAAGCGGTCTGGGAGGTTCCCGCATTCCAGCGGCCAGCGACCTATCTGCGCCAGATAATGTCGATGGTGGAAGCCGCAAAAGAATTCAGGCTGCACATCACCTATATTCGATACCTGACGGACCTTGCAGATTACGTTGACCGATTTCACGGCTCGAATTCAGTTCTTAGAGTTCACGCCATCCCTTTGCTCATCAAGATCTGTGGGCTCATCGATCGACCCTTGTACAAGTCTCAATTCTTAAAGGACGCTCGCAACGCAAAGATGGAAGCGGACAGCCTTGTCGAGGAGTTGCGGATCGAGGCGGGTCCCATCCTCGGTGACTATGTCGGTGATCACGCGTCCCAGGACGATCCGCTCGCTGGTAATAGAGGGGGCCCCAGTTTCGGGGCGACGAAGAAAGCGGTGCTCGACGCGTCGCCGGAGCTGCGCGGCACAACCATTCTCGCGATCATCCGGCTCGATCGCCTTTCCCAAGCGATCAGGCGCGACATTTTCATCAATAGAGACCGACCGGGTGGCCGGTACTACGGGCGGGCGTTCACGCCGCTGCTCACGCTGAATCTGCAGATGTTTCACCAAGAGCCGTGGCGAGGACTGCTGGGAGAAATTCTCAAGCAAGGGGTGACATTCACGGAAGACGAAGCCGCGGAGCTGATCGAGCTGCACATCAGCGAAGCGGGTTATGCCCCATCCATCAATCTGATGCTCTTCAAGTCGCTTGCGGCCTCTGTTACGGGCGCCATGCCAAAGGTCGTTACAGCCGTCAGACGAATGAAGGACGCGCCGAGCCAGATCCAGGCCAATCACATGAAGGCTCTCAAGATTCTGGAGGACGGCATCGCGCCCGAGGGGGCGACTGAAGCGGTCACGGCGCCTGCCCCGTGGGAAGTCCTGCAAAAGGTGAAAGCGGCGCGCGAGGCCGTAATCGCAGCAGAACAAAATCGTCAGGCCGCCGTCAGTCGACTTGGCCCGCTTGAGATCTACCCTTACAAGAGAGACTACGCGCGCGAAACGACGGTCGTCCCCTACAACGATTCTTCAGGCGGCAGCCTCGCCAACTACCTGCTGGCCATCTGGCGCGCGCTGCGGGCTGGTGTTGTCCCTGAAGACGACCTCAAGTTCTTGCGGGAGATTGGCGACCGCCGGGCAGAGTTCGCGCGGTCCCGCCGCGAAGAGCTGGCCGCACTGCAGGACCCGGGGCCGGGCGCGATACTCACGAACCCGCAGGCCGAAGCCGAATACACCCATGTCAGGATCTCAAAAGAGAATGCTGAGCGCTTCGACCATAGGTCGGCATATTTCCTGGAGCGCTTCGCCATCTACGAGGGGCTTCCCACTCGCCAACGGGTGGTGCTCGGGCGTCTGGAGACGTTTGCGGAACTGACTGTAAGAGGAACACGCCCCACGGCGCGCTGGCGGGCTGAGGCGCGCCGGATCATCGGCGATGACGCGGCCTACGCCACGTCGGCCACGGTCGCCATGTTCAATAGCTATGTCCCCTATGAGCCGAAACAGCGATACGGCTGGATCCTGGGGCAGCAGACATTGGCGGAGACCGACCAGCTCCCCATCATCGGTCTGGTCTGGATGTCGGCGGATTGGCCGGCAGAGGACGTGGCAAAGCCTTTGACCGATCTCGCACTTCGCTGCTTCGTCAGCGTGCCGGGCCACGGCATCAAGTTCGAGCGGCTGGGCAACGCCTGCCTCTGGACGCTGAGCAACCTTGAAGGCGGAGGCGGCGCCATCGCCCTTTCCCGCATTGCCGCCCGCGTGCGCTATCCGAAGGTGAAGGCGAAGATCGATGCGGCGCTGAACAAGGCAGCCGACGACGCTGGCCTGTCGCGCGCCGAGCTGGAGGAGATGGTCGTGCCGACGCACGGCTTCGATCAGAGCAACACTGTCGAAATCGCCGTCGGCGACGGTGCCGCGGTCATCGCCTTCGAAGGTCCCGCAAAACCGGTGCTGTCCTGGCGCACCGGCCAGGGCAAGACGCTGAAATCACCCTCCAAGAGCATGCGCGAGGCCGACGGGGATGCCGTCAAGGCCGCCAAGGCACTGGTGAAAGAGGCGACGGCCGACCTCGGCGTTCAACTTCGCAGGATCGAGCGCGGCTATCTCACGGGCCGAAGCCATTTGGTCGCCGACTGGCGGAACAGCTACGTGAGCCATGTCTTCGTCGGTCCCGCATGCCGCAGCCTGATCTGGCGCGCCGGTCTGGCAGACGGCAGCACCATCGAAGGCCTTTGGCGGGACGGGCGGTTCGAGACCGTGACCGGAGAGCCGGTCGACCTGGCCGAGGCGACCATGTCCCTCTGGCACCCGCTGCACAGCGCGCCCGCCACGGCGCTCGCCTGGCGGGACCGGCTGGAGGCGCTGGACATCGTCCAGCCGTTCAAGCAGGCGTGGCGCGAGGTCTATGCCGTCACCGACGCCGAACGCGCCACGGGTCCCTATTCCAACCGCTTCGCCGGCCACATCCTGCGCCAGCATCAGGCGATGGCGCTGGCCCAGTTGCATGGCTGGAAGTGCCGGCATCGCTTCTCAGCGGACATACCCAACGATTATCCGACGCACATAGCGTTGCCCGAGAAGGGCGTCTACGTGGAGTACTGGACGGAAGCCGCCGGCGGCGAGGAGAACCCGCCGATCACCGAGACCGGAACCTATCTGTACATCAACACCGACCGGGTCGCCTTCTTCTCGCTTGTTCCCGACACCGAGGGTCAGGCGCCCGGCGCCATGCGCGGCACGCCCTTGGCGGTGGAAGCCGTCGACCCGATCGCGTTCTCGGAGATCATGCGGCATGTCGATCTTCAGGTGTCGGTCGCGTCGATCGCCATGGATCCGACCTGGGAAGACCGTGGGCTGAACGCCGATCATCCCAACCAATGGGCCGCGACGCATGCCCGCGGTTACTGGTCGGCCAACCTCGATGCCGAGCTGTCCGAGACAGCCAATATCCGCGGCCAGGCGCTGCAGCGCATCTTGCCGAAGATCGGGCTGGCGGACCGCGCGACGGTGAAGGGCCGGTTCCTGGAGGTTCAAGGCGTCAGAAGCGCCTATCGGATTCATATCGGATCCGGCGCCGTGCACGACCAGAAGACCAATCGCCATCTCTGCATCGTGGTGAAGGAGAGGGCCGCCGATGTCAGCCACCTGCGCCTGCCATTCGACGGAGACACCACCTTGTCGCTGATCCTCTCGAAGGCGATGCTGTTGGCCGCAGACGACAAGATCACCGATCCTGTTATAGTCTCGCAGCTCCGCCAATAAGGGCGCGACCGTCATCCCGCAGCGCCGCGGCAGCGTGCCCTGGTTGCACGCAGCCCATGAATCGATGCAACCGACCAATTCGGATGGGCGAAGCCGTGGCACGCGACCGCAAACTGATCGTCATCCTGATTGACGGACTCAGCGCCGACTATTTCCAGCAGAACGCCTCGCGCCTGCCAGCCCTTGCGGCCCTCGCGGCCGGTGGCACCAGCGTCACAAGGCTGCGATCGCCCGTTCCGGCGACCTCGATGCCTGGCCGCGCCAGCATGCTGGCGCGGCCAGGCATCCCAGGATCACGGCATCTTCGGCAACCACATCTTCGACGGTGCGACTTTCCGGTGCGCCACGCCCAAGGATGTCGCCGTCCCGACGATCGCCCGCCGCGCCAGGGAGGCAGGCCTGGATGTCGCATGCATCGGCCATTCCATGGTGCGCCCGGAAGACACCGACCTCTTCCAGCCCGCCTGGTGGCAGCGCGGCTGGATGCGCGGCAGCCGTTTTGCCAAGGTGCTGAACATGGCCGAGGTCACAAACCTTCTGACCGTGCGGGACGAACGCGGCAGGCTGGGTCCGCCGGCCAAGGATGCGGAGGACGTGTCCGCATCCGGCGACCTGTCCTCGGACCTTATCAACGGAATGGCCTGCGATGACGCGATCGTGCGGACCGTGGCGGGGCTCGCCTGTTCCGACGCGCCACCCGACCTGATCCTGACGGAAATCGCGATGCCGGACCATGTCCAGCACGACTACGGGTACGAAAGCCGGGCAGCGCATTGGTCGCTCGCTACGGCGGACCTGTTGGTGGGCTTCCTTGTGCAGCAGATCCAACGGGCCGGCAGGCAGGACGACTTCGCCTTTGCCATCGCCAGCGATCACGGCCACAGCCCGATCGAAACGGCCATCTACCCGGATGCCGTGCTGCCCGGGGTGCTCTGGGAGACCGAAGGCTCGACCCTGCATGTGGCCGTCCGTGACGAGGCCGACAGGCGGGAGGCCGACCGGCGCCTTGCGGAGTTTGGGGTCGAATCCGCGGAAAGCACCCATGTGCCCGAAGCGCTGCGGAGCCGGGTGGCGACCTACATCGCCCCGCCCGGCCATGCCTTCGAAGAGACCCCTGCAGCCGGGCACGACGGGCGACCGACGGGGCAGCCTGCCTACATCTCCTCCCACGGCCTCAAGCCAGGCACCCCGGCCGATGACCGCTTCTGCATCTTCGCCGGCGCCGGCATCCCCGATGCGGTCGTGCCGTCTGCCGCCGCGGAGCAGTTCTGCCCCACCCTCGCAGCAATCCTCGGGCTTCCCGATACGGACGGAGACAACGGCCTGCTCTAGCGCTTGGCGTCAGTCGAGGTGACCGCGGCGGCTGCTCAGGCGCTGGCGCTGTAGATCTCGTACGCCGGCGCCGGTGCTTTCGGGCAGGACGGATCCGGATCCAGCCATGCGTCCCGACCGTACGCCTGAACCACGCGGCTCCAACAGACGCCCGCGCCCGATCGCCGGCACGCATCGAAATCCGAGCAGGAACGACACGCGCCGGCGGCCGGAAAGTCCTCGCGACGCCAGTCAGAAAATCGACGCGCTCTCGGCGAATCCCAGATTTCCTTCAGCGACTGGTCCACGATGCTTCCAACAATGAAGTTCGGATCCCAATACAGCTCTTCACAGACTGTGACCTGCCCATCACTCAATACGGTCAAGCTCCGCGTACCGGCGGAGCAGGTGGCTCGCCGCTGAAAATTCTTCTGCTTGACATCATAAGTGTTCACATAGTCTGATTTTTTCTCCCCCGGCGACCAAACCACGTCGAAATGGAGGTCATGTCTCTGCTTTACATCGTGAGCGGCACTTTCGAGACCCTGCATTTGATCGGCATTCAGACGGAATTTCCTGAACTGTGCTTCCGTCTTCGCTGGCGACGGCCCTGCTTCGTTGAACGTGATCTTCTTGAGTGACTCAACATCACGCAGCTGCAGCAGAATATCGGTGACATTCTCTGCGCTTGCGTTCGTGCGAGTGAGCACTGCGTTCACGGTCAGCGCGACGCCTTGTCGGCTGAGCTCTTTGAGCGAGCGGACCATCTTCGGCACGTAGCTTTCGCCATCGACCGCCCACACCTTCGCCACGAGACTGGGCTGGAAGGAATCGATGGAGACCTGAAGCTCTGAAATGCCAATCTCTCTCAGTCGAGCGATTTTCTTCCGCGTCATCGGAAGCTTAGTTGAAACATACGGATAGTAGTTGTTGGCCAAAAGATATTCGATCAAGGCATCCCAGCGCCGGTAGAGAAAGACTTCTGTACCAGCGAGATCGACTTTCCTTACCCCGAGCAAACGAGCTTCGTCGATGATTTCGCATAGCCGAGCCAGATCGATCTGCCCGTCCGTGTGTATAGCTTTGTCGACATAACAATACTCGCAGGTCGTCGCACACACGGTGTTGACCAGCAAGTGGACATCCAGCGGACCTTCATACAGACGCTCGGTGGCGAGATCCAATTGCGTAATACCGGCAAACATCGTGGGGCTGTAGTCTCGATTTTGGTGAGCGGCCGTGCGCTCGACCAATATATTTCGTGGCAGTACCGACATATGCCCCTGGATCTCAAAAGCCGCTCGCTCTGAATTCTCGATTAGAGGTGAAACGATATTGCTTGCCGTCTCTTCAGACGAATTGAAGTACCGCGCGATTCCCTGGATGCTCTCATGTAGCGTGCAATCGCCATTGAAGAAGGAAAGCACAACAGCAAAGGTAGGATGTACAAAAGCGTAGATCGCACTCTCCGCCGATTCGCTTGGAATATCGAAGTAAGCGCCGCTCTCGGTAATGACGACCCGGTGACGGTCTGGGCGAAGGATGTAGTAAGGATTGAAGATGTATGTCCTGTCGAGCTGCATCATATCCCCCTCCCTTCCTGATCGGTGCGTAAGGCGCGGGCGGCCGCGGCCGGTGTTCCGGCACTGCCGAGAACGGCTCCCAGAGGTCTCACGGCGACCTCTTGGAACCCACTGGCTCGCGGTCCGATGATCATGCCGACGGGGCTAGACCGGTGCCCGCGCTACGCGTCTTGAGAGTTGAATTGGCCCGTCAGGTGCCGGTTGTCGGCGCCGCGATAGTGGTCTTTCCGCCGGCACGGCAGGAATCGGAGCACCCCGGCCTGCACGACTGCCCACACGCGAGCTGAGTCTCGCCCGCAATCAGGTCTGTGATACGGCGCTCAAACTCCCTGAACTTGACAACAATGATTTCCTCGAGATTCATTCTCGCTTGTTCGGTCTTGGCGTCTTCCATTTGATGCATCCTTTGCGTCGATGGAACCAGAGCTCACAACGAGTAATGCTCAACGAGCTTAGCATCATCTCCGAAGTCTGGGCGAATGTCGTTGACTCACATCAACGAGAGAAGCACTTGCCGGCTACTCAGACCGAACTGCGCGGGACGCCACTGCGCCCACAGAGTTTCTATTGAACACAAGAAATTCTTTTGTTGCATTATTAGATTTACTATAAAATTTCCCCCAAATTCGCCTCTAATTCCGGACTGGCTGCTGTTGACCCGGATCGCGCCGTTACGCGCATTGTCAGGTCAGCGGGCCCTTATGGAACGACTTCGAGACCTGCCTGCCGGCTCGTCCCCTCCTTAGAGCCGACATCTACCATGCGGCACCATTTGCTCTCTGCCGAGCAACTTTGAATCGCCTTGAGGCCCCTGAAGCGGCCCGTCGTGAAGCCGTTCGCCGATGGCAATGCCGCTATCCTGCCCTGTCGCCGGCAGGTCGCTGCGTGGACCATTGGGGTGTCCGAAATCCGCACCAGGCAAGGTCGAACGGTCGGGGAGCCCAGGGGGCTTTCGGCTTATGTCAGGCCGTGTCCGTCGCAATCTTCTCCGGGAACCCGCACAGATCCGCGATAACACAGCGCGGACAATCCGGCTTGCGGGCCTTGCAGACGTATCGGCCGTGCAGGATCAGCCAGTGGTGGGCGTGGCGTTTCCACCTGTCCGGCACCACGCGCAGAAGCCCCGCCTCAACCGCATCCGGTGTCTTTCCGGGCGCCAGGCCGGTGCGGTTGCCGACGCGGAAGATGTGGGTGTCGACCGCGATCGTTGGCTCGCCGAAGGCGACGTTCAGCACCACATTCGCCGTCTTGCGGCCGACACCGGGCAACCGCTCCAGGGCCGTGCGGTCGCGTGGCACATCGCCGCCATGGTCGTTCAGCAAGAGCTGGCTGAGCGCGATCACGTTCTTGGCCTTGGAATTGTAGAGGCCGATGGTGCGGATATGCTGCTTCAGCCCCTCTTCGCCGAGGGCCAGCATCGCCGCCGGCGTGTCGACGGTCTTGAACAGCGCTTCGGTCGCGCGGTTGACGCCGACATCGGTGGCCTGCGCCGACAGCACGACCGCGACCAGCAGCGTATAGGGGTTGTGATACTCCAGCTCGCTTTTCGGTTCGGGGTTCGTCGCCGAGAGGCGCTGGAACAGAGTGTCGATGTCCGATGGCGTCATGGCGCCCGGCTTATAGCCCGACAGACCGGATACAGCCAGAGCTGCGGCAACCGGCGGCGCTTTACCGGAACGAGGTGCACGCTATTCTCGTTCCTTATGACCGTAGACAGGGATACGACGCCGGTCGGGCACGGACAACAGCCCTTGCTGTTCGACGCCTTCCTGCATCCCAACCGCAGCCTGAGCCACCGGGGTTTCAAGGTGTTGATGGCAGCGGCAGTCGGGGTCAGCCTGGTGCTGGGGCTGATCTTCCTGTCGATGGGCGCGTGGCCGGTCTTCGGGTTCTATGGGCTTGAGGTGCTGGTGATCTACCTGGCCCTGAGGCGCAACTACCGCTCCGGCTTGGTCTACGAGAAGGTGCGGCTGACCAGCGATCAGCTGACGGTCGAGCGGGGGGATGTGCGGGGCGCGCAAGGCGCCTGGTCGTTCCAGCCCCACTGGCTGAAGGTCACCATCGACGATCCCGTGCGGCACGAAAGCCAGCTCACGCTCTCCAGCCACGGCCGTTCGGTCGTGCTGGGCGCCTTCCTGTCGCCGGAAGAGCGGCTGGATCTAGCCAAGGCGCTGCGGGCGGCCTTGCATCAGGCCACAGCCGCGAACGCAATCGCACATTAAATTCGGTCGCAAGAAGCGGGTGGCGGCGGCATATGCCGATGGCGGAGTATCGTGCCGTCCACCGGACCGACCATTGCTGTGAAGGCCGTAACCGATGACGATTGCCCTTTACCCCCATGAAGCCCCGCCTCGGTTCAACCCCCAGATGGCCAAGGCTATCGAGTTTCTGGTTGCCCATTTCCGCGACCAGCCCTCGCTGGACAGCCTGGCCGACGCCGCGGGCATGAGCCCGTTTCATTTCCAGCGCACGTTCAAGCACTGGGCCGGTATCAGCCCGAAGCGATTCATCCAGTTCGTAACCGTCGGCCACGCCAAGCAATTGCTGGACGGGCGCGCCAGCGTGCTGGACACGGCGCTGGAGGTGGGGCTGTCCGGCCCCAGCCGCCTGCACGACCTGTTCGTGGCGTGCGAGGCGATGACGCCGGGCGAGTACAAAGACTTCGGCAAGCTCTTGACCATCCGCTGGGGCATCCACGAGGGGCCGCTGGGCCGCGTGCTGTTGGCCGCGACGGAGCGGGGCGTCTGCTGGCTGAGCTTCGTGGAAGACGGCGACGACGAAGGCGCCTTCGAGGCCTTTGCAGCCCAGTGGCCGGCAGCCCATCTGGTGGAGGATCACGCAGGCACCGCCCCGCTGGTGGCCAAGTCTTTCGCCCTGGGCAAGCCCGGCGGCGATGGCGCCGGCATGGTGCCGCTGCACATCCGCGGCACGAACTTCCAAGTGAAGGTGTGGGAAGCGTTGCTGCGCATTCCGGCCGGCGCGGTCGTCAGCTATCACGACGTCGCCCAGACGATCGGCCAGCCCAATGCGGTGCGCGCCGTCGGCCAAGCCTGCAGGCTGAACCCGCTCGCCTACATCATCCCGTGCCACCGCGTGATCCGGAAGTCCGGTCTGATCCACGGCTATCGATGGGGAGCGTCACGCAAGCGTGCGCTGATCGCCTACGAGGCCGCCGAGCAACTGGAGCAGGCAGCCGCGGAAGAGGAAGGGCCGGACCTTTCCCAACACCTGCCGGCCGCATGACTGCGGGCCGCGCCGCCGAACAGCCGCGGCGGCGCGGCGCTATTCCAACCGTCCCGGGAAGCCGGGGGCCCGCAGGTCTGTCCCAAGCGCGTCTTCCAAGAGTTTTACGACCTGGGGTGACTGGGCGTCCCCGCCATAGGCCTCACGCGCCCGGATGAACGCCTGGCTGGTCAGGGCAGCTAGATCGAGCGGCACGCCGAATTCGCGGCCGAACCCCATAGCGAAGCCCAGATCCTTGCACGCCAGGTCCATTGTGAACGCCACGTCGTAGCTGCCGTTCAGGACGAGCTGTCCCTCAGTCTCGTGCACGAAGCTGGTGCCGGAACTGGCGGCGATCGCCTTCCATGCCTGGGCCAGATCCAGCCCGCCGCGCTTGGCCAGCATCAACGCCTCGCCGTCGGCGACCAGATGGATGAAGGCGAGCATGTTCGTGATCACCTTGATCACCGCCGCAGAGCCGAGGGGGCCCATGTGGAAGAGCTGTCCGCCCATGGCCTGCAGCGCCGGCTTGTGCAGTTCGAACAGGTCCGCATCGCCGCCGGCGAGAACTGTGATCTCCCCCCGCGCGGCCAAGTGCACGCCGCCAGTCACCGGGCATTCCAGAGTACGGATGCCCGCCCCGGCGGCTCGATCGGCCAGGCGCAGGATCTCGTCGCGGCCGAGGGTGGACATCTCGATCCAGGTCGATCCCGGCGCGAGAGTCTGAAGCATCTGCTCCAGCACCTGCTCGGAGACGGCGGGCGACGGCAGGCATGTGATGACCGCATCACAGACGGCGGCCAGTTCCGCCGGAGTGTCCGCCCATACGGCACCAAGGGCCAGCAAGCTGTCGGCGAGTGCCCGATCCCTGTCGTGCACCGTGACCGCGAACCCCTCACGCAACAGGCTCGCCGCCAGGGGACCGCCGAGATTGCCGAGGCCGATGACTCCGTAGTGCATGCCCTGCTGCCTCACCTGATGGGTCTCAATCGCCACCCTCACCGAAACCGAGAATGGCCTTCACTTCCAGGAAGTCGTTGATCGCCCAATCGGCATACTCACGCCCATTGCCGGACTGCTTGTAGCCGCCGAACGGCGCAAAGGCGTCGAACTCGGGCGCGTTCAAGTGCACTTGACCCGCCCGCAACCTCCGGCCGACAGCCCGGGCATGGCCGATGTCGCCGGACTGGACGTAGGCGGCGAGCCCATAGACCGTGTCATTGGCGATCTCCACGGCCTCATCTTCCGAATCGTAAGCCATGATCGACAGCACGGGGCCGAAGATCTCCTCCCGCGCGATCCTCATCTCCGGCCGCACATGGCCGAACACGGTGGGACGGACGTAATAGCCGCGGTCCAATCCCTGCGGGCGCCCAGCCCCGCCAGTGGCTAGCGTCGCACCATCGACTATGCCGGCGTCGATCAGGTTCTGGATCTTGTCGAACTGAACCTGGCTGATGACGGGCCCTAGCACCGTGCCATCGGAGTACGGATCGCCGACCACGTGGTCCTCCGCAGCCGTCTTGGCGATGGCAAGCGCTTCGTCATGCCGGTCGCGCGGCACCAGCATGCGCGTCGGCGCATCGCAGGACTGGCCGGAATTGTTGAAGCAGGCGACCACACCTTCGGTCACCGCCCGCTGCAAGTCGGCATCGGCCAGGATGATGTTGGGTGATTTGCCGCCCAGTTCCTGCGTCACCCGCTTGACCGTATCGGCCGCCGCCTTGGCGACGATGATGCCAGCACGGGTCGAGCCCGTGAAGGAGACGACGTCGACATGCCCGTGCCCGGCGATCACCTGGCCCACAGACGGCCCGTCGCCGTTCACGAGGTTGAACACGCCGGCCGGCACGCCCGCGTCATGCATCACCTCGGCAAAGATCATCGCACTGATCGGCGCGATCTCGCTCGGCTTCAGCACCATCGTGCAGCCGGCGGCGAGCGCCGGAGCGACCTTGCAGACGATCTGGTTCAGCGGCCAGTTCCACGGTGTGATCAGGCCGGCGACGCCAATCGCCTCTTTCACGATCCGCGTGTCGCCGCGCTGCTGCTCGAAATCGAAGCCCTCAAGTGCCGCGATTGTCGCTTCGAGGTGCGCCTGGCCCGACCACGCCTGCTGCTCGCGAGAGAAGCCGATCGGCGATCCGACTTCGTCAGAGATCGCCCGGGCGATGTCTTCGTACCGGTCGTTGTAGCGCGCCAGGATGCGCCGCAAGAGCGCCAGGCGGTCGGCCTTCGTCGTTTCAGCAAATGCGGGAAACGCCCCCTTGGCAGCCGCAACCGCGCGATCCGCATCCGCAGCTCCGCCCATGGCGATTTCGGCAAACACCTGCTCCGTCGCCGGGTTGACGACCCCGAGCTTGGCCGGGGACACCGGGTCCACCCAGGCGCCGCCGATATAGAATTTGGTCAAGGTCTCCATATCGCCCGCCTCCGGCCTCTCCGCCTAGCCGAGGCCCAGCACGTCGGCCATGGTGTAGAGGCCCGGCGGCTTGCCGAAAACCCAGCGCGCGGCCCTGAGCGCCCCCAGCGCGTAGATATCGCGCGACGTGCCGCGATGGGTCAGTTCCAGCCGCTCGCCTTGGCCTGCGAAGATCACCGTGTGCTCGCTGACCACGTCTCCGCCGCGCAAGGTGGCGAAGCCGATATCCCCGTCCCGGCGCGCACCCGTATGCCCGTCGCGCGATCGCACGGCATGGGCATCCAGATCCACCCGTCGGCCCGCGGCGGCCGCCCGCCCCAGGCCCAGGGCCGTGCCCGACGGTGCGTCGACCTTGTGACGATGGTGCATCTCCAGGATCTCGATATCGAAGCCCTGGTCCAGGGCCGCGGCCACCTTTTCCGTGATCGCCATAAGCAAGTTGACGCCCAGGCTCATGCTGGGCGCATAGACGATCGGGGTGTGCCGGGCGGCCAGGGTCAGCGCCTCTTCCTCTGCCGCGCCAAGGCCCGTCGTGCCGATCACATGCGCCGTCTTGCCCTGGGCCGCGAGCGTCGCGAAGCCGGCCGTTGGCGTGGGCAGGGTGAAATCCAGCACCACATCGGCGGCAGCGAACAGGGCGATCGCGTCGTCGCCCAGCGCCTGGCCAACCGACTCCAAGCCCGCCAGGCGGCCGAGATCGGCCCCGATCTCCGGATGGCCCGGCTGTTCAATGCCGCCTGCCAGCGTGCAGTCCGCCGCCGCAATCGTCCCTTTCAGCAGCATTCGGCCCATGCGCCCGGCTGCGCCGACCACGCCCACCTTCATGGCTCGTCTCCTCAACGATCGTCCGGCGACACCTGCCGCGGATCGCAAGGGGTCGTCAAGCGGCCTTCACTAGCCGAGCCGGCAAACCGGCTGTGGGGAGTAGGCAGCCGCCCCTAAGCGGCCGTGCTCGTTTCGCTGGAGCGACGGCGAACGAACCGCCGGCCGCAATAGCCGCAGACGACCGCATCCTGGGTGCCGAAGGTGTAGTATACCATCGGGTGCCCCAGCGCCCCGCCGCCGCCGTCGCAGGAGACGGACTCGGTTTCCGGATCCACGGTGATGATTTCGGGCGGCTGCATGGCGTTCGGACTTCGCAAGTGATGGCGGACGGTCGACGCCCCTGCCAAGTCTGGCACGGCAATTGACCGCGGGCGCTTCGGGATGATAGCGATGCCGTAAGGCGTATCAACCATGTTCGCGCGAACTCCGCGTGACCGCCCGACCGATCCCATGGCCATGGACACACGACTGGAGCCACATATCGAGACGGCGCCACCCGATCAGGCCGTTGCCGTCCGCCAACTCACCAAGATCTACCGCGGCTCGGGCAAGGCGGGGCCGAAGCAGGCGCTGAAGGCGATCGACCTGGAGATCCCGCGCGGCTCGCTGTTCGGCCTGTTGGGGCCCAACGGGGCCGGCAAGTCGACGCTGATCAACATCCTGGCCGGGCTGGTCACCAAGACCTCGGGCACCGCGTCCATCTGGGGGTTCGACATCGACCGCCGGCCGCGCCAGGCGCGCGCGGCCATCGGCGTGGTGCCGCAGGAACTGAACATCGACCCCTTCTTCACGCCGAAGGAGCTGTTGGAGCTGCAGGCCGGCCTCTACGGCGTGCCGAAGCGCGAGCGCATCACGGCGGACCTGCTGGACGTGGTCGGCCTCTCCGACAAGGCCGGCGCCTATGCCCGGACGCTCTCCGGCGGCATGCGCCGGCGCCTGATGGTGGCCAAGGCCATGGTCCACTCCCCACCCGTGCTGGTGCTGGACGAACCCACGGCCGGTGTCGACGTGGAGCTGCGCCAGCAGTTGTGGGAGCAGGTGCGCACATTGAACCGCGCCGGCACCACCATACTTCTGACAACCCACTACCTTGAAGAAGCCCAAGAGCTGTGCGATCGCATCGCCATCATCAACCATGGCCGCGTGATCGCGTGCGAAACCAAGCGTGAACTGTTGTCCCGCCTCGACTGCAAGACCCTGACCTTCGAACTGGCCGCCCCATTGAACGCCGTGCCCGAGGCCCTCGCCGGCTTCCATGCCGAGTTGCCGGAACCGAGCCGCCTGCAGATCCACTATCGGCCGAGCCAGATGCCGCTGGGCGACATCATGCACGCCATGAATGGTATGGGCGTGGAGATCGTCGATCTCTCCACCGAAGAAACCGATCTGGAGGACATCTTCCTCCAGCTCACACGCAGCGACCGGCAAGATGCGGACTAGCGCCTGCGCCGCCGCGATCGCCGCGCTTCTGTTCGCCGCGGCCTGCACGCCGGCCAGCCAGCCCATCGGCGCGCCCATTGGCGAGGCAGAGCTTACGGACGATGCGATCGTCGCCATCGACGGCTATGTCCTGCCGATCCGCCGTACCCTGCCGGCCGACGGGCCGCCTCGCGCCGTGATCCTGGCGCTGCACGGCTACAACGACTATGCGCACGCGTTCTATCACCCGGCGCGGTACTGGGCGCAGCAGGGTATCGCCACCTATGCCTATGACCAGCGCGGCTTCGGCCGGACGGAACGGCCCGGCATCTGGGCCGGCGGCCCGACCTTGCGGCACGACCTGCGCACAGCCATCGGCCTGCTGCGTGAGGCCTATCCGGACGTCCCGCTCTACGTGCTGGGCGAGAGCATGGGCGGGGCGGTCGTCATCAGCACGCTGGCCGACCGCTATCAGGCGCCAGAGGTGGACGGCATCATCCTGGTGGCGCCGGCCACCTGGGGCCGTCAGATCCTCTCGGGTCCGGAGGCCGCAGCACTCTGGTTGACCCGCAATCTGGTGCCCGGCATGGAATTCGGCGGCCAAGGCCTGGGCATCATCGCCACGGACAACTGGGAGATCATGCGCCGCATGCGCGCGGACCCCAATGTGCTGCCCTGGTCGCGCGCCGATACGCTGGAAGGCGTGGTCAATGTGATGACCGAGGCCTTCGACCGCGCGCCCGATCTGCCGTCCCCGACCATCCTGCTCTACGGCGACAACGAACAGGTGCTGTC
>JANQQD010000131.1 GCA_028285185.1 Anaerolineae bacterium
TATGTTTAGTGGCTTCGGTCAATTCCGTGCCTACATCTTGACCCTTCGGAAACAGCAGGACAGTGTCCGGCCGGACAAACGGCCGGGCCAGTTCCAGCAGCCGGGCGAGCGGCGCGAGGGCCCTTGCCGTTACGACGTCGGCACAGAGCCCCGTCATCGTTTCGATCCGCCTATCAACGATCCGCGCATCCGCGCCCGTCTGTCGACTCACTTCTCTGAGGAAGGCGCATTTCTTCTGATCGCTCTCGATCAGGTGGACGCCGGCGATCCCGAGAATGGAGAGGACAAGCCCGGGAAACCCTGCCCCGCTGCCGAGATCGACGAGGCATCGGGTTTCGGATGGGATCAGGGGGAAGAGCTGTGCCGAATCGAGGAAATGGCGGCGCCACATATCGTCGAGACTGCCGCGCCCGACCAGATTGACCCGGGCCTGCCAGCGGCTCAGCAAATCGGCATAGATTTTCAGTCTGTCCAGTGTTTCACGTGAAACACCGATGGCCTGCTGGAATCCCTCCGGCGTCAGCCGGGCGCTCGGTGATTCGCCAATGCCCCGGCCGCCGGTCACGCGCTCAGCCGCTGATCCCGCCGGCGGACATGGCGCAGCAACGCCGTCAAGGCAGCCGGCGTAACACCGGGGATTCGCGCGGCTGAGGCCAGGGTGGCTGGCTGGGCTTCGAACAGCTTCTGGCGCACCTCGTTGGACAGGCCCCCGATCGCCCCGTAGTCCAACCCATCCGGCAATGTCAGGTTCTCGTCTCGACGGTAGGCCAGGATGTCGGCCTCCTGCCGCTCCAGATACCCGGCATAGACGGCATCGATCTCAAGCTGTTCGACAATCCCCGCATCGATCGACGCAAGCTGCGGCCAGATCGCCGTCAGCCGCGCCATGTCGATGTCAGGATATCGCAGCAGGTCCGCCGCCGACCGCCGCTGACCATCCTGGTTCACCACCAGCCCGACCTGACGAAGCTCACCAGGCGTAGCGCTAAGCTCCGCCACCGTTTCCCGGGCCAATGCCAAAGCGGCAAGCTTGGCCGAGTAAGCGGTCCAGCGCTCGGTGCCGACGCAGCCGATCTGCCTGCCCTTTTCCGTCAGCCGCTGATCGGCGTTGTCGGCGCGAAGGGTCAGCCGATACTCCGCCCGCGAGGTGAACATCCGATAGGGCTCGGTCACGCCGCGGGTGACCAGGTCGTCGACCATCACGCCGATATAACCCTCGGCCCGGTCCAGCGCGAAGACCGCCTCGGCGGCGCCATCCCTGCCTGCAGCAAGCGCGGCATTGATGCCGGCGATCAGACCTTGGCCCGCGGCTTCCTCATACCCCGTCGTTCCGTTGATCTGGCCCGCCAGGAACAGTCCGGGTATGCGTCGCGTCTCCAGGCTTGGCCGCAGCTCCCGCGGATCGATGTAGTCGTACTCGATGGCATAGCCGTGCCGGATGACGGCTGCGTGCTCCAGCCCCGGGATGAATTTCAGAAACGCGTCCTGCACATCTGCCGGCAGCGAGGTGGAAATGCCGTTGGGATAGACCGTGTCGTCGTCCAAGCCTTCGGGCTCAAGGAAGATCTGATGGCGGTCGCGGCCGGCGAACCGTACCACCTTGTCCTCGATCGACGGGCAATAGCGCGGCCCTGTGCTCTCGATCTGGCCGCTGTACATGGGCGAGCGACCGAGATTGGCGGCGATGATCGCGTGTGTGGCCTCGGTGGTGCCAGTGATGTGGCACGGCACCTGCTGCGTTGTGATCCGCTCGGTGAGCGTGGAGAACGGCGTCGGCGGGTCGTCGCCCGGCTGCTCCTCAAGCCCTGCCCAGTCGATCGTCCGGCCGTCCAGTCGCGGCGGCGTACCGGTCTTCAGCCGGCCCATCGCGAAACCGGCGCCGTAGAGGCTGTCGGCCAGGGCGACGGCTGGCGCCTCGCCCACCCGGCCGGCCGGGACGGTTTGCTCGCCGATATGGATCACGCCCTTCAGGAACGTGCCGGTGGTCAGCACGACCGCAGGAGCAGAAACCGTCTCACCCGTGTCTAGACGCAGCCCTGCAATGCGGCCGGCCGGATCCCGCACCAGATCTTCAGCGCCGGAGGCGCGGATCTCCAGTCCCGACTGCTGCCGCAGCAGATCGGCCATGGCCCTACGATAGAGCGCACGGTCGGCCTGTGCCCGAGGTCCGCGGACCGCCGGACCCTTGCTGCGGTTCAGCATGCGGAACTGGATGCCGGCGCGGTCGATCGCCCGGCCCATCAGTCCGTCCAGCGCATCGATCTCGCGCACCAGATGGCCCTTGCCCAGGCCGCCGATGGCCGGGTTGCACGACATCGCGCCGATGGTGTCGACCTTGTGCGTGACCAAGAGGGTGCGCGCGCCCATGCGCGCGGCCGCCGCCGCGGCCTCACAGCCGGCATGCCCGCCGCCGACCACGATGACATCGAAACTGTTCATGGCCGTGGCGTATATCCTGTGGCGGGGCTCAGGGTCAAAGGGGCAGCGTCTGTCCGCCCGCCATGTCCCTCACGTTTCACGTGAAACATGGGGTACCGCCCTCACTTCCCGATGCAGAAGTCCCGGAAGATGACGTCCAGCAGGTCTTCAACATCCACCTGGCCCGTCACGCGACCAAGAGCCCTCAGCGCCAGCCGTACGTCTTCCGCTAGCAACTCCGCCCTCGGCGCCGCTACGGCTCGCCGCAGCGCATTGCGGCAATCGCTGAAGGCCTCGCGATGCCGCGCACGCGTGATCAGGCTCTCGCCGCCCGTCAGCGTGTTCGCCGCCTGCTGTTTAAGCCTTTCCACCAACGCGCTCATGCCGGCTCCCGTCAGCGCCGAGACGAAGAGCCCCGGCACCTCGCGCGACCCTTCAGACGGACCGGCCAGCAGATCCGCCTTCGTGAACACGCTCAGGCTCTCGTCATCCATGAGTGACGTCGTCGCCGGATCGCGGTCCGGCAACCGGCTGGCATCGAACACAAGCAGCTTCATGTCCGCCTGTGCCGCGCGGGCGCGCGCGCGGCGGATTCCTTCCTCCTCCACCTCGTCCGCACTTTCCCGCAACCCCGCCGTGTCGGCCAGAACCACCGGCAGGCCCTCAAGATCGAGATGCACCTCGATGACATCCCGCGTCGTTCCCGCCCGTTCCGACACGATCGCCGCGTCTCGGCGGGCGAGCGCATTCAAAAGGCTGGATTTGCCGGCATTCGGCGCGCCGAGGATCGCCACGGAAAACCCATCCCGCAGACGCTCGCCACGACAGACGTCGTCGAGCTGGCGGTCCAGCTCCCCCGCCAACGCGCCCAGGTCCTGAACCACATCTGCGATCAGATTCTCCGGCAAATCTTCGTCGGCGAAGTCGAGCGCCGCTTCCAGATGGGCAAGGCAACGCGTCAGCCGTGCGGACCAGTCCCCCGCCGCGCGGCCCAGCGCCCCATCCAACTGCCGCAGCGCCTGGCGCCGTTGGGCCGAGGTCTCGGCATCGACCAGATCGGCGATCGCTTCGGCTTCGGCCAGATCGAGCTTACCGTTATCGAACGCCCGCCGGCTGAACTCGCCCGGCTGGGCCAGCCGAAGCGATGGCAGACCCCCGAGCGCCTCAAGCATAGCCGTCAGCACGGCCCGGCCACCATGGAGGTGCAGCTCTGCCACATCTTCGCCCGTGAAGCTTTCCGGTCCCGGAAACCAGATGACCAGACCGCGGTCCAGCACCTCACCCTCTGACGGGGACCGCAGGGTGCGAAGCGTGACCTGGCGCGCCTCAGGCAGCGGGGTCCCGGCCATGGCCAGCACGGCCGCCGCGGCATCTGGCCCGGAAATGCGAATCGCCGAGAGCGCGCTGCGCCCGGTGATCGTCAGTGGTGCAAAGATGGTCGGCCGCATCGCCCGCGCCGCGACCGCCGGACTGCGGCTATTTGCTGTTGCCGCTGCTGTCGCCATCCTCGCCGGTGTTCCGCGACGAGGAGGATGCCGAAGACGCGGAACGCATCGCGCCCGACACCTGGTTCCAGAAGAACCGCTGGATCTGCTCCAGGTTCTGCATGCCGGCCGGCAGCCAGGTGCGCAGCATGGACTCCGGGTCCATCTTCGCCAGGTTCTTGCTCATGCGCTCCTGAAGCTGGTCCAACAGCGCCCGCTGCATGGGCTGCACATCCGGTAGACCCAGGAAGGTTCGCGCTTCCTCTGGCGTGCATTCGATATCGATCGTCACCTTCATGGATCTCTTTCCTCGCCGGCCGAACCGCGCGGCCATGGTCGCACTTGTGCCGCCCCTCGTTAGGCCCAACTATAGCCGGGCATCCCGAACACACAAATGCCGCCGTAACCGCGGGGACTCCGAGAATGCCGCGCAACCGTCTCGCTACGGAAACTAGCCCCTACCTGCTTCAGCACGCCGACAATCCGGTGGACTGGCGCCCCTGGGATGCGGACGCACTGGCAGAGGCCGGCCGCGAGAGCAAGCCGATCCTGCTCTCCGTCGGCTATGCCGCCTGCCACTGGTGCCATGTCATGGCGCATGAGAGCTTCGAGGATGAGGAGACGGCTGCGGTCATGAACCGCCTGTTCGTCAACATCAAGGTCGATCGGGAGGAGCGGCCCGATCTCGACGCGATCTATCAAGCGGCCCTGGCGCTGATGGGCCAGCAGGGCGGCTGGCCGCTGACCATGTTCCTGACGCCCGAGGGCGAGCCCTTCTGGGGCGGCACCTATTTCCCGCCGACCGGCCGCTATGGCCGCCCGGCGTTCCGCGACGTGTTGCAAGCCATCGCCGACACCTATGCTCGTGAGCCGGAAAAGGTGGCCTCGAACGTCACGGCCCTGAAGGCCGGTCTCTCGCGCCTGTCCGACAACCGTGTGGGCGATGCCGTGACCCCGGAACTGTTGGACGAGGTCGCCCAGCGCCTGGCCCGTGAGGTCGATCCGTTCTGGGGCGGTATCGGCAATGCACCGAAATTTCCGCAGCCGTCGATCTTCCTGTTGCTCTGGCGGGCCTATCTCCGAACCGGGCAGGAACCGTATCGAAAGGCCGTCACGCTGACCCTCACACGCATGTGCCAGGGCGGCATCTACGACCACCTGGGCGGCGGTTTCGCCCGCTATTCCACCGACGAGGAATGGCTGGCCCCCCATTTCGAGAAGATGCTGTACGACAACGCCCAAATGATCGAGCTCTTGTCCCTGGTCTGGCAGCATACCGGCAACCCGCTCTACCGCGTGCGCCTGGAGGAAACTGTCGATTGGGTGCTGCGCGAGATGGTGACGGAGGACGGCGCCTTCGCCGCCACGCTGGACGCAGACAGCGAAGGCGAGGAAGGCAAGTTCTATGTCTGGTCGGAAGAGGAGATCGACCGGATCCTCGGCGCACAGTCGGAGACGTTCAAGCGGATCTATGACGTCACCGGCTTCGGCAACTGGGAAGGCAAGGTCATCCTCAACCGCCGCCACCAGGACGGGCTTGCGGATGAGGAGACCGAGGCCGCTCTGCTGACCGCCCGCCGGCAGCTGTTGGACGTGCGCAACCGGCGCATCTGGCCGGGCTGGGACGACAAGGTCCTGGCGGACTGGAACGGTCTCATGATCGCCGCGCTGGCGGAGGTCGGGATGGTGTTCAACCGGCCTGACTGGATTGCGGCGGCCCGCCGCGCCTTCGATTTCGTCGCCGCGCGGATGACTGTCGACGGCCGCCTGCACCAGGCTTGGCGCACCGGCACCTTGCGGCATTCAGCGACGCTTGATGCCTATGCCAACATGGCCCGCGGCGGTCTCGCACTCCATGAAGCCACCGGCGATTCGGCCCTCTTGGATCAGGTCCGCCGATGGGTCGACATCCTCAACCGGCATTATCGCGATGCGGATAGCGGCGGCTATTTCTTCACGGCCGACGACGCCGAAGCCCTGATCGTGCGCACCAAGAACGCCTACGACAATGCCGTGCCGTCGGGCAACGGCACCATCGTCGAGGTGCTGGCCAAGCTCTTCCACGCGACCGGCGACACGGACTTCCTGGCGCAGGCTCAGGCGCAGGTCGCCGCGTTTTCCGGCGAACTCAACCGCAACTTCTTCCCCCTCGCCACGCTGCTGAACAACGCGGAATTCCTGGAGATGCCGCTGCAGGCCGTGATCGTCGGCGACCGGTCGGACGGTAATGCCCAGGCACTGGCTCAGGCTGTCCTTGCCTGTTCCCTTCCCGATCGCGTGCTGACCTTTACCGACCCCAGCGGCACGTTGCCGGCCGGCCACCCCGCGGCCGGCAAGGGCCAGGTCGACGGTAGGGCGACGGCCTACATCTGCCGCGGTCCGGTCTGTCAGGCGCCTGTCACCACAGCACAAGACCTGCGGGACTCGCTGAGGCCGCAATGGGCCGACTGACCGTCGAGAGCCCCGTCGGTGCGCTGACGGTCACAGCAGAGGCCGGGGCGGTGACCCGAATCGCCTGGCTCAACGCGGACGCATGCGACGACGATCCGGTGCTGGCCGATGCCGCCGCGCAGCTCGCGGGCTATTTCGCCGGTACCCGACAGGCCTTCGACTTGCCGCTGGCTCCGGAAGGCGAGCCCTTCCAGCAGCGGGTCTGGCAGGCAATGCTAGAGATTCCGTACGGCTCGGTGGCCACCTATGCGGAGATCTCAGAGAAAGCCGGCGGCAACCCTCGCGCCGTGGGAACCGCCTGCGGCGCCAATCCGATACCCATCGTCATCCCCTGCCATCGTGTCGTTGGGACCGGTCACATGGGCGGCTATTCCGGCGCCGGCGGGCTTGTCACCAAGCACAGGCTGCTCGCCCTGGAGGGTGCGCTGCTCCTCTAGGCCGCCTGGGGCGCCGCAGTGACAACCCGCATTGGCTTGGCTATCGTGCCCGGCAACACGCATTCTCTGCGCATGTCTCTGGAGGCTCACCATGGCACAAGTCACGATCACCGCCGCTGACGGCGGCAGCTTTTCGGCCTATCTCGCGTCGCCGGCCGGTGGTTCCGGCCCCGGCATCGTGGTGGCGCAGGAGATCTTCGGCGTGAACCAGGTGATGCGCAATATCTGCGACGGCTTGGCCGCTCAGGGCTATTTCGCCATCTGCCCCGACATCTTCTGGCGGCAAGAGCCGGGCATCGACATCACCGACCAGTCGGAAGCGGAATGGGCCAAGGCGTTCGAGCTCTATCAGGGCTTCAACGAAGATCTCGGCATCGAAGACCTGAAGGCAGCCCTGGCGTTCCTCCGCGGCCATGCCGGTGTCGGCCCGAAGGTCGGCAGCATCGGCTACTGTCTGGGCGGCAAGCTCGCCTATCTGATGGCCACGCGCAGCGATGCAGACGCCGCCGTCTCGTATTACGGCGTGGCGATCGAGAAGGCCCTGAAGGAACGGGGCAACATCAAGGCCCCGCTGCTGATGCATGTGGCGGAGAAGGACCAGTTCGTCCCGCCCGAAGCGCAGGCCGAAATCCGATCCAGCCTGATGGGCAATCCTTGGGTGACGATCCACACCTATACGGGAATGGACCACGCCTTCTGCCGTGTCGGCGGCGAGCACTACGATCAGGCAAATGCCGATCAGGCCAATCAGCGGTCAGCGGACTTCCTGAAGACGCACCTGTCATAAACATCGCAGCGCCCAGGCGACTTGCGGGGGCGGCAGGCGTCAATTCCCGATGACGGTCCGCCCTGCTTTGGGATGTGCCCGAAACGCCCAGACTACGCTTGCGCAGCGACGACGCGTGGATAGCAGACAATAGACGGGAGCCTACCCCAGCCAGCGTGTTTCACGTGAAACGCGGCCGCCCCGATCGCTACTGGTTCATGCTCTCGAAGAAGTCGTCGTTGTTCTTCGTTTGCCGAAGCTTATCGAGCAGGAACTCCATGGCATCCGTCGTGCCCATCGGCATGAGGATACGCCGCAGCACCCAGATCTTCGACAGGCGGCCCTTGTCGACCAGCAGCTCTTCCTTGCGGGTGCCCGACTTGCCGATATCGATCGCCGGGAAGGTCCGGCGATCGGCCAGCTTGCGGTCCAGCACGATCTCGGAGTTGCCGGTGCCTTTGAACTCTTCGAAGATCACCTCGTCCATGCGGCTGCCGGTATCGATCAGCGCCGTGGCGATGATGGTCAGGCTGCCGCCTTCCTCGATATTCCGGGCGGCACCGAAGAAGCGTTTCGGCCGCTGCAGCGCGTTGGCGTCCACGCCGCCCGTCAGCACCTTGCCGGAAGACGGCACCACCGTGTTGTAGGCCCGCGCCAGTCGCGTGATGCTGTCCAACAGGATGGTCACATCCATCTTCTGCTCGACCAGCCGCTTGGCTTTCTCGATCACCATCTCGGCGACCTGCACATGGCGCGCTGCCGGCTCGTCGAAGGTGGAAGAGATCACCTCCCCCTTCACCGAGCGTTCCATGTCCGTCACTTCTTCAGGCCGCTCGTCGATCAAAAGCACGATCAGATAGGCTTCGGGATGGTTGGCCTCGATGGAATGGGCGATGCTCTGCAGCATCACCGTCTTGCCGGTCCGCGGCGGCGACACGATAAGGGCCCGCTGTCCCTTGCCCAACGGCGCCACCAGGTCCATGACCCGCGGCATCATGTTCTTCTTCGTCGGATCCCCGAACTCCATCTTCAGCGGCTGTTCCGGGTAGAGCGGCGTCAGATTGTCGAAGTTGATCCGATGTCGGACACGGTCCGGCTGGTCGAAATTGATCGTCTCGACCTTGGTCAGGGCGAAATACCGCTCGCCATCCTTCGGCGCCCGGATCTGCCCTTCGACCGTATCCCCGGTCCTGAGCGCGAACCGCCTGACCTGGTTGGGCGACACATAGATGTCGTCCGGACCGGGCAGATAGTTGGCTTCCGGCGAGCGGAGAAAACCGAAGCCGTCCGGCAGCGTTTCGAGGACGCCGGACCCGAAGATCAGCGTATCGTTTTCAGCCAGCTGCTTCAGGATCGCGAACATCATGTCCTGCTTGCGCAGCGAGCTCGCGTTCTCGATTTCAAGCTCCTCAGCATAGGCGAGTAGCTCGGCCGGTGTCTTAACCTTCAATTCCTGCAAATGCATCCCGATACCCCAAGGGCTCTATGACGGGAGAGGGGAAAGCGCGTCGCGGACGAATGGGGGCGGTTGGCAATGCCTACTCGCCT
>JANQQD010000133.1 GCA_028285185.1 Anaerolineae bacterium
CACGATACCGCCTGCGCTGGGCCGGAGCGTGACGGGCATGGATGGCGTCGGCGACATCCTGATCACGGCGAGCTTCTGGGCCGCAGCGCTGCGCATCGCCACGCCGCTGATCCTCGGCGTGCTGGGGGAGCTGATCTGCGAGCGCGCCGGCGTCTTGAACCTGGGCATCGAGGGCATCTTCACCGCCGGGGCCATGACCGGCTGGATGGCGGTCTATCTGGGCGCGGATCTGTGGACCGGCGTGGCCGTGGCGGCGCTGACCGGTGCCGCCTTCGGCCTGATCCATGCCACCTTGACCGTGCCCATGGCCATGTCCCAGCACGTCTCGGGCATCGGCGTCACCCTGCTGGCCACCAGCCTCAGCTATTTCACCTACCGCATGGTTCTGCCGGACGTGACCAGCCCGCCGCGGATCGAGCCGTTCCAGCCGGTCGACCTGCCCGTACTGTCGGACCTGCCGTTCCTGGGCCCGGCCCTGTTCCAGCAGACGCCGCTGACCTATCTGGCGCTGGCGCTGGTCGGCATCACCGCCTATGTGCTCTACCGCACGCCGCTGGGGCTGGCCGTGCGGGCGACCGGCGAGAACCCGGCAGCGGTAGAGGCGCAGGGCCTCAGCGTCATCGCCATCCGCATGGGCGCCGTGATGGTCGGGTCCGCCATGATGGCCATCGGCGGGGCGTTCCTGACCATGTCCGCCTTCAACGCCTTCTTCTTCGAGATGGTGAACGGTCGCGGCTGGATCTGCATCGCGCTGGTTGTGTTTGCGTCTTGGCGGCCGGGCAAGGCGCTGTTGGGCGCGCTCTTGTTCGGCCTGTTCGACGCCTTCCAGGTGCGCCTGCAGCAGGCCGTCGGTGCCGTGGTGCCCTATCAGATCTTCCTGATGCTGCCCTATATCCTGAGCATCATTGCCCTGATCGTGATGGCGCGGCGCGCCAGCTATCCCAAGGCGCTGATGGTGCCCTATCGCAAGGGGGAGCGGTAAGGCCATGGGCCTGGACCTGATCGTCCGCCGCGCCGTGACGCCGAAACGGGCGGAACCGCACGACATCGCCGTGAAGGACGGCCGCATCGTGGAGGTTGCCCCGACGATCGAAGCAGCGGCCGCGCAGGAAATCGATGCCGACGGACGGCTGGTGACGCCGCCTTTCGTCGACGCCCATTTCCACATGGACGCGACGCTGTCGCTGGGGCTTCCGCGCTTCAACCAGTCCGGCACTTTGCTGGAGGGCATCGCGCTCTGGGGTGAGCTGAAGCCGCAGTTGACGCAGGAGGCGGTGGCGGACCGCGCTTTGAAGTACTGCGACCTCGCCGTGGCCCAGGGCATCGGCGCCATCCGCACCCATGTGGACGTGTGCGACGACCGGCTGCTGGCCGTGGAGGCACTGCTGCAGGTCCGCGAGCAGGTGAGGCCGCACCTGGACCTGCAACTCGTCGCCTTCCCGCAAGACGGCTTCCATCGGTCGGCGAATGCGCCCGCAAACCTGAAACGGGCCCTGGACATGGGCGTGGACGTGGTCGGCGGCATCCCGCATTTCGAGCGCACCATGGCCGACGGTGCCGCATCCGTCCGCGCGCTGTGCGAGATCGCGGCCGATCGTGGTCTGCCGGTCGACATGCATTGCGACGAAACCGACGACCCGATGTCGCGGCATATCGAGACCCTGGCCGCCGAGACGATCCGCCTCGGCCTCCAGGGCCGCGTGGCGGGATCGCATCTCACGTCCATGCATTCCATGGACAACTATTATGTCTCGAAGCTGATCCCGCTGATCGCAGAGGCCCGGGTCTCCGCAATCGCCAACCCGCTGATCAACATCACGATCCAGGGCCGCCACGACACCTATCCCAAGCGCCGCGGCATGACCCGCGTGCCGGAGCTGGCAGCGGCCGGCGTCACCGTCGCCTTCGGCCAGGACTGCGTGATGGACCCGTGGTACAGCCTGGGCACCGGCGACATGCTGGACGTGGCCCATATGGCCGTACATGTGGCCCAGATGACGGGCCGCGACGCCATGCGTACGTGTTTCGATGCAGTGACATACAGCCCGGCACAGATCCTGGGGCTGGAGGGGTACGGGCTGGAGCCGGGATGCCGCGCCGACTTCGTGCTGCTGCAGGCGCGCGACCCGATCGAGGCGATACGCACGCGGGCAACCCGCCTGGCCGTCATCCGCCGCGGCCGAGTTGTGGCTGAAACGCCGGCACGCGTCACCAACTTGGCGCTCGACGGTCGTCCCGCGACGTTTGATCCGGCCGGTTAGCCCCAGGGATCGCCGATGGCCAATTCCGACGACTTCGTCGCACACCTGATGGACATGGTCTCGCCACCCGGTGCCATCACCCCAAAGCGCATGTTCGGCGGCCACGGATTGTTCCGCGACGGCGTCATGGTCGGTCTGATCGCCGACGACACGCTCTACCTGAAGGTGGACGAAGGAAACCGTGCGGATTTCGAGGCGGCCGGCTCTCACCCCTTCGTCTACGAAGCCAAGGGCAAGCGGACGGAGATGTCCTATTACCTCGCGCCGGCCGATGCGATGGAAGACCCGGACGCACTGTCGCGCTGGTTCTTCAGTGCATTCGAGGCGGCATTGCGCGCCAGCAAGGCGAAATCGAAGAAGAGGACCTGACGCCCCCAAATCGCTCGGGCGGACACCTGGGCCCGGCTATGGGTCCTCCACCAGTTTCAGCACCATGATCTTCAGAGTCTGCAGGAGCTCCAACAGGTGCTTCTCGCTCTTCGCCTCGTGCTTCATGCCGGTCACGGCGTTCTGGATGAAATCCGAGAGTGCGCGCAGGGTCAGGCCGGCGGCCGCTATCCGGTCCCCATACGGCTGCAACAGACGCTCGAACGCAACACGGTGGCGCTCGTAGGCGACGGCGATCTCGTCGCGGGCGGCCGCGTTGAAGCCGATGATGATGTCGCCCGCATCGGGGGTCGCGCTCAGCATCCTGTAGGGCCGGATGGCCAGATGGTCGACAGCGATGTCGAATTTGTCGCCTAGCGTCTCGGCACCGGCAGAGCCGGCCGCGATGGCGTCGAGCGCCCGGTCCGCCATCAGCCGGATCGTCGCCTGCAGCACCTCCTCCTTGCCGGAGAACACGGTGTAGAGGGTCTGGCGCGATATGCCGGCCTCTTCGGCGATGTCGTTCATTGTCGTGCGCTTCATGCCATAGCGGATGATCACCCGCATGGCCGCGTCGACGATCTTTTCTTCCCGGTCCGTCATTCCGACACCTTGACAAACTACGTCCGAATGTCAACCTGACAAACGGATCGAATTTGTCAGACTGTAACATCGCGGCACCCGCCATGAGTGGGACCAGCAAGACAGAAGGACCATCGGGATGACCAGCACAATTTTGATCACCGGCGCGTCGAGCGGCATCGGCAAGGCGACCGCAGAGTTCTTCCAGGCGAAGGGGTGGAATGTCGTCGCGACCATGCGGAACCCGGAGGCCGGCGCCGACCTTAAGGCGCTCGACCGCGTGCTCGTCACCCGGCTCGACGTGACCGATCCGGCCTCGATCGAGGCGGCCGTGTCCGAGGCCATCGCCACGTTCGGACAGATCGACGTACTGGTGAACAATGCCGGTTACGGCGCCTATGGCCCGCTGGAAGTCTTCCCGATGGACCGGATCCGCCGCCAGTTCGACACCAACGTCGTTGGCCTGCTTGAGGTGACGAAGGCCGTTCTGCCCCATTTCCGCGCGCGGAAATCCGGCACGATCGTCAACATCTCGTCCGTCGGCGGCAAGATCACGATGCCGCTCGGCGCGCTTTATCACGGCACCAAGTTCGCCGTCGAAGGCATATCGGAGTCCCTGCATTACGAGCTGGAGGCGTTCGGGGTCAAAGTGAAGATCATCCAGCCGGGCGCCATTGAGACCGATTTCGCCGGCCGCTCGTTCGACTTCGTCAATGACGAATCCATTGAAGAATATCAGAGCACCGTAAAGGGCGTGATGGCGGCAGTGGAAAGCGTGTTCTCGCAAGCCTCTCCGGCTGTGGACGTGGCCAAGGTCATTTGGACGGCGGTTACCGACGGCTCGGACCAGATGCGCTATGCGGCAGCAGGCGGCAGCGAAGCCATGCTGGGCCAGCGCGCTGACCTCGATGACGCTGACTATTTCCGGAGCATAAAAGAGCAGTTCGGTCTTTAGAGCCGGGGGAAGCGAACTGCTACGGGCGATCTGCCTCGGTGCGATGCGCTTGACGATCCGTAACCGGGGCAGTTAGCTCGGCGCCGTCGGCCTGTGTCACGGCTCGGCGCCATTCTTTTGGGGCGGGGATGATCGATCAGACGACTCTGATCACCTATCTGGCGATCCTGCTGGGCTTCGTGTTCATTCCGGGCCCGGCCGTGCTGCTGACCCTGGCGCGTGCCTCCACCTCGGGAACCCGCACCGGCATTGCGACGGCGCTCGGCATCGCGGCCGGCGACCTGGTGCACACCGCCATGGCCGTGATCGGGATCTCGGCCGTCATCCTCGCCTCCGCGTTCCTGTTCACACTGATCAAGTATCTGGGGGCTGCGTATCTGGTCTATCTCGGGCTCCGCGCGATATTCGAGAAGGTGGACCCGGCGCGGCCAGCCGCAACCGCGAGGCTGTCTTCCAAGGCGGCGTTCCGGCAGGCGATCCTCGCGGAAGTCCTCAACCCGAAATCCGCACTGTTCTTCTTGGCGTTCCTGCCCCAGTTCGTCCGGCCTGAGAACGGCTCGGTCTCGCTGCAGCTCATCGTGCTCGGTGTCTTGTTCGTGTTGATGGGATTGCTGAGTACGCTGGTGGTGGCGATCAGCGCCGGCGGTGTGGGCGCTTTCCTGCGGCGCAATCCCGTCGTCCTGCGCTGGCAGAACAAGGTGGTCGGGGGGATCTACTGCGCGCTCGGGATTCGCCTGGCGCTTCAGGAGAAGTGACGCGGCCTCCCGGTTCGTAGCCAGTTGTTCGACCCACGTTCGGTCTGGGCCGTCCTGTCGGGGCGGTCGGCCCGAGCTGCTTTAAAGGCCCGAGCCTCGCCAGATCAGTTCACGAGCGCCGTCGAGTGGGGTCCATGGGGCACGGCGATGCTTGTCCGCGTCGGCACCAGCTTCGGGTCGGCGCCGTCGACCAGCCGCCAGAAATCGATCGATCCTCCGGCCGCACCACCGACATGCTGATCATAGTTGACGACGGCCACGTACCGACCCGAGGCGTCGAAGGTCGCCGCCTCCGGCAGGATGCCGTCGAAGTAGTAAGTTCCGACCGTGGCGAGCATGCCTGTCTCGACATCGATGTCGAGCAGCGTCAGCGATGCATACGGCGTGTGGCGCGGATCATCAGCAGGCGCGTAGGACACCTCGAGATTGGTCGTTACCGCCCATTCGCCGTCCGGCGAGATGGCGATACCCTCGGGCGAGGCGCCGGTGACCGACCGCCCGACGATCAGATGGCGGGGGCCGTTCTCGCCGCCCTCGGAGTCGAAGCGGATCGACATGACATCGCCATCGACGGCTTCCGTCCAGATGCCTGGCACGTCCGGACCCCAGAAGAGATTGGCGGTAAGATAGTGTGAACCATCAGGCGTGAAGCGGCCCATGAATGGGTACTTCGACGTCAGGACCGGATTGCCCCAAGGCTCCAATGCTACGGTTCCGCCGCTGCGGATCACCTGTGCGAAATGCACCATCGCCTGATCGACAGCATGGATGGCAATGAAATCCCCAACAGGATGCCATTCCACATGGCTGATCCGTTGGCTCTCGGCAATGGCCGGCAGGCTGGCGTAGCTGACCGCGCCCAGCGTGGCACCGTCGCGCTCCACAAAGGCGATTCCGCGCCCGTCTGTCTGGTGGAGCGCAACCGCGATCAGCGAGCCGTCGGGGCTGATAGAGAGGCCGTCCAGTCGATCGCCGACCTCCGCCGTGGCGGCGATCGACGGGTTCGCCAGATCCGAGATGTCCACGAGGCTCACCTGGGTGCCGATCGGCAGATCGCGGAACGTCTGCCCGCCCTCAGGCCGCGGGCCGAAGCTTTCCGACACGACGGCAAACTGCCCGTCCGGCGTCACGGCCACCGCGGTGGGCGCACCCGCCACGGAGTTCGAGACGGGCACGCTGGCAATCGACATGTCGGACAGCGACAACACCGTCAGCGCATCCTCGCTTTCGCGCGGGCCTAGCTGACCATCGACATACGCCGACGACAGCATGTCCCCATCGTGGATCGAGACGATGGCGCGCCCCTCGATACCCATAAGGCTGACCCGTCCGGCGGGAGTCTCCGCCTTTGCGAAGCCCGGCGCCGCAATCAGGCTCAAGATCGCCGAACCCAAAACCAACTGACTGACTCTCATCGCCCATTCCCTCGTTGCCATGGCGCCAGCTTGATCGACTGGAGTGCCGCTCAACGGGCGAGGTGGGGATGCGGGCCGAGTAGACAAATTCAAAGAGTGGGCTGATTATTCGTCAATCCCGATTAATCAACCTGAACCAATCGGAATCATCACGTGGAACTGAAGGCGATCCGGCTCTTCCTGTCCCTGGCGGACGAACTGCATTTCGGGCGCGCGGCAAAGCGGTCGGGCGTGACGCAATCCGTTCTCTCGGTGCAGATCAAGCGTCTGGAGGACCTGCTTGAGGCCCCGCTCTTTGTCCGATCCACGCGGGACGTTCGACTAACCGCTGCAGGGGCGACGTTCCGCGAGGAGGCGCACGGCATCTTGCGGCGCGTGGATCAGGCGACACGCGCAACCAAGGCCACCGCGGCGGGAAGCGGCCGTCTTATCAGAATCGGGATCACGGCCGCAGTGGAGTTGTCCATTCTGATGGACCGAATAGCCGCATTCCGGGCCGCGCGGCCCGACATTCAAGTACATATAAGAGAACTCGGTACCGTCGATCAGGAGACCGCGCTCGGAACAGGCGAAATCGACATCGGCATTCTTCATCCACCCCTGGATCGCTCGGGGCTGCTGGTCGAGCCGCTGACGGCCGAGCCGTTCTATGCCGTTTTCCATCCCCAGTTCTTCAGGATCGACCCAGGTGCACCATGGGATCAGATCCTTGGCGCCGAACTGATCTTCTATCCGCGGCGCAGGGCGCCAAGGCTGTATGACGGCCTCATAGGGTTCGCCCAAGGCATTGGTCACACAGCGAACATCGTTACCGAAGCAGAGAGCTTCCTTGCCGCCGTGGCCATGGCGCAAGCGGGCCTGGGCATTGCCCTGCTGCCTCAGCAGATCACCGGCTTCCAGCGCGGGCTGACCGTCCTTCCGCTGCGCCCGGATTGCCCGCTCACGCTGTCGACGGCCTGCGCGGTAGAGGCCACCAGGGCGGAGGACGCTGCAATCAAAGCCTGCCTCCATTCGCTGCAGCGGGAAACCCGCTCGGGCCCTTTCGCACCGTAAGCCGGACCCAGATACTGCTGGGGCAGTGTGGGGATACCCACGCTTGCTGGGCCAACGCAGCGGGCGCTGCTTGAGGGCTGGGCTGCGCCAGTACGGCCCCTTCCCCGTCGTCGGCACAGCCCCGTGCCCGGGATACCAACTTCGAAGCGCCCACTCTTCGCTTCTGTAAGGCGGTTCTGCACCCTAACGGGCGTTGATGCGTATCAAGACTGCGGCGATCCGACCCCCGCGACCTTGCCCCGGTTAACCGGTCAGCCTATGGTGCGGCGCACCTTTTTGCCCGCCGACGCACGCTTGGTGCCCCCCGGTCCCCTGCTGTTGTCGGTTTTCGACTTTTCGTGCGCAGACGGACGGATCGCCCATGAACATCCATGAATACCAGGCCAAGCAGCTCTTGAAGAAGTACGGCGTGGCCGTACCTCGAGGCCATGTCGCCTACACGCCGGACGAAGCCGTGCAGGCGGCCGGAGAACTCGGCGGCCCCATTTGGGTCGTGAAGTCTCAGATCCATGCCGGCGGTCGCGGCGCCGGGCGCTTCAAGGACAACCCCGAGGGCAAGGGCGGCGTGCGCGTCGTCAAATCCAAGGACGAGGTCCGCGCCAACGCGATGGAGATGCTGGGCAAGATCCTGGTCACCAAGCAGACCGGACCGGCCGGCAAGGAGGTCAAGCGCCTCTATATCGAAGAAGGCTGCGACATCCAGCGGGAGCTCTATTTGAGCCTGCTGATCGACCGCGCCACCAGCCGCATCACCGTGATCGCGTCGACCGAAGGCGGCATGGAGATCGAAGAGGTCGCGCACAAGACGCCTGAGAAGATCATCACCCTGCCGATCGACCCGCTTACGGGGCTGCGCGGCTATCATGCCCGGCAGATCGCCTTCGGCCTTGGCCTGTCCGGTGCGCAGGTGAAGAACTGCGTGGCGTTCCTCACCGGCATGTACAAGGCCTTCACCGAGCTCGATGCCTCGACCGTGGAGATCAACCCGCTGGTCGTCACCGGCTCAGGCGACGTGATCGCGCTCGACGCCAAGATGAACTTCGACAGCAACGCGCTGTTCCGCCAGCACGACGTGGAAGAACTGCGCGACGAGAGCGAAGAGGATCCGGCTGAGCTGGAGGCCCACCGGAACGAGCTGAACTACATCAAGCTCGACGGGTCCATCGGCTGCATGGTCAACGGCGCCGGCCTTGCGATGTCGACCATGGACATCATCAAGCTCTATGGCGGCGAGCCGGCGAACTTCCTTGATGTCGGCGGCGGCGCAACGCGCGAGCGCGTCACCACCGCCTTCAAGCTGATCCTGTCGGACGCCAATGTGGAAGGCATCCTGGTCAACATCTTCGGCGGCATCATGCGCTGCGACGTGATCGCAGAAGGCGTGGTGGCCGCAGCGCGCGACGTGCACCTGCATGTGCCGCTGGTCGTGCGCCTGGAAGGCACGAATGTGGAGCTGGGCAAGAAGATCCTGGCCGAGAGCGGCCTGCCCATCCTTTCAGCCGACAATCTGGCCGACGCTGCGCAGAAGATCGTCAAAGCGGTGAAGGAGGCCGCGTAACATGGCCATTCTCGTCGACCGTAATACCAAGGTCATCTGCCAGGGTTTCACCGGCGCGCAGGGCACCTTCCATTCCGAGCAGGCGATCGCCTACGGCACCCAGATGGTCGGCGGCGTCACGCCGGGCAAAGGCGGGTCCACCCATCTCGACCTGCCGGTGTTCGACACCGTGGCCGACGCCGTGACAAAGACGGGCGCCAACGCCTCCGTCATCTATGTGCCGCCGGCCTTCGCCGCTGATGCGATCCTGGAAGCGATCGAGGCGGAGATCCCGCTGGTGGTCTGCATCACGGAGGGCATCCCGGTTCTGGACATGGTACGGGTGAAGCGGGCCCTGCAGGGCTCGAGCACCCGGCTGATCGGGCCGAACTGCCCCGGCATCATCACGCCGGACCAGTGCAAGATCGGCATCATGCCGGGCCACATCCACCAGGCCGGCAAGATCGGTATCGTCAGCCGGTCGGGCACGCTGACCTATGAGGGTGTCGCACAAACCACCGTGACCGGTCTGGGTCAGACCACCTGCATCGGCATCGGCGGCGACCCGGTGAACGGCACCAACTTCATCGACTGCCTCGAAGGATTCCTGGCCGACCCGGCAACCGAGGGCATCATCATGATCGGCGAGATCGGCGGCTCGGCCGAAGAAGACGCCGCCGATTTCATCAAGCAGTCGAAGGTGAAGAAGCCGACCGTGGCCTTCATCGCCGGCCGTACCGCACCGCCAGGGCGGCGCATGGGCCATGCCGGCGCCATCATCAGCGGCGGCAAGGGCGGTGCCGACAGCAAGATGGAGGCCCTGAAGTCCGCCGGCATTCACGTGTCGGAAAGCCCCGCCGGCCTGGGCAGCACCATGGTCAAGGCAATGGGCGGCTAGACCGTGCCCGCATCCTCCGGCCTTTATCAGTTGCGAATTAGAGCTTATCTATAGTCCGAAGGCCGGAGGGAGACATCCGGCCCCGTAGAGCGAAACGCATCCGAACCGCTTTACGGGGCCAGAAGTCGCTAGACACAAGCAAAGCGGGCGCGCGCCAGAGATGCCGCGTGCTATGGGACAATGGCATCGCAGGCGCAGCAGGCATCGTTTCTCAATTCCCAAAATTCAGCTTTCATCGCGGATCTCTTCCGCAGGTTCCTGAAGGATCCGAATTCCGTCGACCCGAGCTGGGGCGGATTCTTCCACTCCCTCGGCGAAGCCGAACGCGCGATCCTGATCGATGATCAGGGACCCAGCTGGGCCCCCGGCAACGGCAATGGTGCCGCACATGTGGTGGACTATGCCGATGCGCTGATGGCGCAGCCGGCCGCGGCGGCGGCGCCGAAGGCCATTCCCCAGACTGGTGAAGTGATCAGCCAGGCGGCCGTCCGTGCCGCCCTGCTGGACAGCATCCAGGTGCTGATGCTGATCCGCTCGCACCGCGTGCGTGGACACCTGGAAGCGAAGTTGGATCCGCTCGACCTGACGCCCTTCGAGCCGCATCCGGAACTGGACCCCTCGACCTACGGCTTCCGCAAGGGCGACTGGGAGCGCCCGATCTTCATCAACAACGTGCTGGGCATGGAGACCGCGAGCCTGCGGGAGATCTTCACCCGGCTGAAGGAAACCTATTGCGGCAGCATCGGCGTCGAATACATGCACATCCAGGATCCGGACCAGAAGGCTTGGATCCAGGAGCGTATCGAGGCCTACCACAACCGCACCGATTTCACGTTGCGCGGCAAGCGCGCAATCCTGGAACGCTTGACCGACGCCGAGTGCTTTGAGCGGTTTCTGCATACGAAGTACACGGGCACAAAGCGGTTCGGCCTGGACGGCGCGGAAAGCCTGGTGCCGGCGCTGGAGCAGATCATCAAGCGCGGCGGGCAGCTGGGTCTGAAAGAGATCGTGTTCGGCATGGCCCATCGCGGGCGGCTGAACGTGCTGGCCAATGTGATGGGCAAGCCGTTTTCCGCGATCTTCGCGGAATTCCAGGGCCAACCGGCCAATCCGGAGGATGTCCAGGGTTCCGGCGACGTGAAGTACCATCTCGGCACCTCGTCGGACCGGGATTTCGACGGCAACGTCATCCATCTCTCGCTAACCGCCAACCCCTCGCATCTTGAGGCGGTGAATGCCGTCGTGCTGGGCAAGGTGCGCGCGAAGCAGGCGCAGTACGACGATCTGGAGCGCAGCAGCGTGATGCCCGTGATCCTGCACGGCGACGCTGCCTTCGCCGGCCAGGGCATCGTGGCGGAAAGCCTGACACTGTCGGAACTGCGCGGCTACCGCGTCGGCGGCACGATCCACTTCATCATTAACAACCAGATCGGCTTCACCACGGCGCCGAAATACTCCCGCTTCGGGCCCTATCCGACGGATGTGGCCAAGGTCGTCCAGTCGCCGATCTTCCATGTGAACGGCGACGACCCGGAAGCCGTGGTGCATGTCAGCCGCGTGGCCATGGAATTCCGCCACCAGTTCAAGAAGGACGTGGTGGTGGACATGTTCTGCTATCGGCGGTTCGGCCACAATGAGGGCGACGAGCCGGGCTTCACCCAGCCGATCATGTACCGGACCATCTCCAAGCACGCCACGATGCGCCAGATCTACGCCAAGCAGCTGGTAGACGAAGGCGTGGTGAACGGGGGCGAGCCGGATCGGATGGTCGACCAGTTCATGGGCCGCCTGGAAGAGCAGTACGAAGCGGCATCCAGCTATAAGCCCAATCAGGCGGACTGGTTGGGCGGCGCCTGGTCGGGCATGACAATCGCCAAGCCCGGGCCGCGCCGCGGTGATACCGGCGTCAGCGAAGACCTGCTGAAAGAGGTGGGTGCAGGGCTGACGCGGGTGCCCGACGGCTTCAAGGCCCATTCGAAGATCCTGCGCCAGCTCAAGACCAAGCAGACGACGATCGACACCGGCAAGGGCATCGACTGGGCGACCGCCGAGGCACTGGCCTTCGGCACTCTGTTGTGCGAGGGCGTGCCGGTGCGCCTGTCGGGCCAGGACAGCGGCCGCGGCACCTTCTCGCAGCGGCATTCCGTGCTGGTGGATCAGGAAACGGAATCCCGCTTCGTCCCGCTCGCCAATCTCCGCAGCGACCAGGCGTCGTTTGAAGTGCACGACAGCCCGCTGTCCGAATACGCGGTGTTGGGCTTCGAATACGGCTTTTCGCTGGCCGAGCCGAAGGCGCTGGTGCTCTGGGAAGCGCAATTCGGTGACTTCGCCAACGGCGCCCAGGTCATGATCGACCAGTTCATCTGTGCCGGCGAAGCGAAATGGCTGCGCATGTCGGGGCTGGTGATGCTGCTGCCGCATGGGTTCGAGGGGCAGGGGCCGGAGCATTCCTCCGCCAGGCTGGAGCGGTTCCTGACGATGTCGGGCGAAGACAACTGGCAGGTCGTCAACTGCACCACGCCGGCCAACTATTTCCACGCGCTGCGCCGCCAGATCCACCGCGAATTCCGCAAGCCGCTTGTGGTGATGACGCCGAAGTCGCTGCTGCGGCACAAGGACTGCGTGTCGGACCTGCACATGTTCACCGACGACAGCAGCTTCCACCGGGTGCTGTATGAAGACGAGATCCTGGCGCCGCGCGAGGAAATCCGCCGCGTCGTGATCTGTTCGGGCAAGGTCTACTTCGACCTGAAGCGCGAGCGTGACGCCCGCGACCTGCGCCACGTCACGATCCTCAGGCTGGAGCAGCTCTATCCCTTCCCCGACGAGGTGCTGGCGGAGGAACTGCGCAAGTACCCGAATGCCGATGTCGTGTGGTGTCAGGAAGAGCCGGCGAATATGGGCGCCTGGTTCTTCGTCGACCGGCGCATCGAGAAGCTGCTGCAGGAAACCGGCCATGCTGGCCATCGACCCAAGTATGCGGGCCGCGCTGAAGCGGCGGCGCCTGCCACGGGCCTGCTGCGCCGACACACCGAAGAGCAGAACAAGCTGGTCGACGAGGCCCTGACGATAGCCTGACCCCTGGCATCCGCAAGTCTGACCGGCGGCCGACACCCGGGAACGCTGAACAAAGAACGAAGGTCGACAGATGGTGGAGATCGTGGTGCCCGCCTTGGGCGAGTCGGTAACCGAAGCGACGGTCGCGCAATGGCTGAAAAAGGTGGGCGAGCCTGTGGCACGCGATGAGCCGCTGGTCGAGCTTGAAACCGACAAGGTGACGCTTGAGGTCAACGCCACCGACGCCGGCGTTCTGAGCGAGATCGTCGCGAAGGAAGGCGACAACGTGGAAGTCGGCGCGATCCTTGGCGCCATCGCCACCGACGGCGCCGCCGCGGCGGTCGCAGCACCGGCCGCTAAAGCAGCAAAGGCCGAGCCTGCGCCCGCCCCCGCCGAAACGGCGGACGAGCCGAAGGTGATGCCGGCGGCCCGCAAGCTGGCGGAGGAGCACGGGATCGACCCTGGAACGCTCGCCGGCAGCGGCAAGGGCGGCCGCGTCACCAAGGAAGACGTGCAGACGGCAATTGCCGCCGGCCCTGCGCCCGCCGCGGCTCCGGCATCGGCACCGCCGCCGCAGCCGGCACCTTCAGGCAGCACGACCATCTCCATTCCGGCGTTTACCAGGCCACCATCGACCGAGCGCCCGCGCAAAGAGCTGGAAGAGCGCGTGCGCATGACGCGGCTGCGTCAGACCATCGCCGCCCGGCTGAAGGACGCCCAGAACACGGCCGCCATGCTCACCACCTTCAACGAGGTCGACATGACCGAGCTGATGAAGGTGCGCAGCGAATACCGCGACGTCTTCGAAAAGAAGTACGGCGCGCGCCTGGGCTTCATGTCGTTCTTCGTGAAGGCCTGCGTGGCGGCGCTGCAGGAGTTTCCGGCCGTCAACGGCGAGATTGACGGCACCGACATCGTCTACAAGAACTACTATGACGTCGGCGTTGCCGTCGGCACGCCGCAGGGCCTGGTGGTCCCGGTCGTGCGGGATTGCGATCGCCTGTCGTTCGCCGAAATCGAGGCCGGCATCAACGATCTCGGCCGCCGCGGCCGCGACGGCAAGCTGTCCATGGAAGAGCTTTCGGGCGGCACCTTCACGATCTCCAACGGCGGGGTCTACGGCTCGCTGATGTCGACGCCCATCCTGAACGCCCCCCAGTCCGCCATTCTCGGCATGCACAAGGTGCAGCAGCGCCCGATGGTGATCGACGGCAAGATCGAGGCACGGCCAATGATGTACCTCGCGCTCAGCTACGATCACCGCATCATCGACGGTCGCGAGGCCGTCAGCTTCCTGGTGCGGGTCAAAGAGATGGTGGAAGACCCGCGTCGCCTCGTCATCGGCGCCTGATCTTCGCCCGTTCCGGTTCCCGCTTCTTCTAGGAGTCCGCGCCCATGGCCGACGCCACGGATAACACATTCGACGTCATCGTCATCGGATCGGGCCCCGGCGGCTATGTCTGCGCCATCCGGGCGGCCCAGCTGGGCTTGAAGACGGCCTGCGTGGAGCGGCGGGAGACGCTGGGCGGTACCTGCCTGAACATCGGCTGCATTCCGTCGAAGGCGCTCTTGCAGGCATCGGAGAAGTACGAGGAAGCGGCAAAGCACCTGGGTGCATTCGGCGTCAAGGTCGGCAAGGTCGGTCTCGATCTCGACGCCATGATGGGCCACAAGGACAAGGTGGTGGAGGCCAACGTCAAGGGCGTGGAGTTCCTGTTCAAGAAGAACGGCGTCACCTGGCTGAAGGGTGCCGGCAAGCTGACGGCGGCGGACACGGTGGAAGTCGCCGGAACCGCCTACAAGGCCGACAAAGGCATCGTCATCGCCACCGGCTCGTCGTCTACGCCGCTGCCGAATGTCCCTGTGGACGAGCAGAGCATCGTCACCTCCACCGGCGCGCTGACCCTGCCCAAGGTACCCAAGCATCTGGTGGTGATCGGCGGCGGCTATATCGGGCTTGAGATGGGATCGGTCTGGGCGCGGCTGGGCGCCAAGGTGACCGTGGTGGAGTTCCTCGACCGCATCCTGCCGGGCATGGACGGCGAGGTGTCGAAACAGATGCAGCGGATCCTGGGCCGCCAGGGCATGAGCTTCAAGCTGTCGACCAAGGTGACCGGCGCCAAGCCCAACAAGAAGGGCGTCGCGGTAACCGTCGAGCCCGCCGCCGGCGGAGAGGCGGAGACTATCGACGCCGATGTCGTGCTGCTGTCGATCGGCCGCGTCCCGCACACTGACGGCCTGCAGCTTGATGTGGCCGGTGTGGAGATGGACGAGCGAGGCCGCGTGAAGACCGACGAACGGTTCCGCACGAATGTCCCCGGCATCTATGCCATCGGCGACGTCATCGCCGGCCCGATGCTGGCCCACAAGGCGGAGGAAGAGGGCGTCGCGGTGGCGGAGCTGCTGGCGGGTCAGGCCGGCCACGTGAACTACGACGCAATCCCGGGCGTGGTCTACACCGCGCCGGAAGTCGCTCAGGTCGGCAAGACCGAGGAGGAGTTGAAGGCTGCCGGCGTCGCTTATCGCACCGGCAAGTTCCCCTTCACCGCCAACGGCCGCGCCCGCGCCATGGATGCGACCGACGGCTTCGTGAAGATCCTGGCCGACGCCAAGACGGATCGCGTGCTCGGCGTACATATCGTCGGGGCGGAAGCCGGAACCATGATCGCCGAATGCGCGATGGCGATCGAATTCGGCGCTTCGGCCGAAGACATCGCCCGCACCTGCCACGCCCACCCCACGCTGAACGAGGCGGTGAAGGAAGCGGCCCTGGCCGTCGACAAGCGTCCGCTGCACCTCTGACGCGATGCCGCCGCGGGACGGCAATTCGCACAGAGTCTGATCAATCTGGTATCGACAAACCATTCCGGTGCGGGAATTCTTCCCGCGCCGACAAGCGTGCGTTCGCACGAAACACTGGGAGGTCAACACAATGTCACGGACTGGTCTCGTATCTCGCTGCGGGTTGGCAAGCGCCGCACTTGCGGCGATCCTGCTTGCCGGAGCCACAGGGGCTTCGGCGCAAGATGGCGTGACGCTGGAACCACTGTCAGTCGCGACAGCGACCTATCCGCAGCTGGCCACCTGGCACGAACGCCAGGGGCGACCCTGCTGCGTGCCTGAGGTCCTGGCCGAAGACGGACAGGTGCTGTTGCGCATCGATATCGAGTTCGACATTCCTTGGTCGGACGAGCTGTCGCGCGTAAGCGCCTATGACGGAGACATCACGATCACCTTGCCGAATGGCGAGTCGCGCCGCTCGATCGGCTTCTTCTATTACGAAGGGCAGTTCCGCCGGTCTTCAGTGTCATTCTCCGTCTCACGGCCGAGCAACTGGCAGGAAGAAGACCGCAACGGCTTCTTCAACGTCGTCTTCCTGATTCCTCAGGAGACCGCGACGGTCGATCTGGTCGTGGGTGAACTCTATAGCGGCACCATCGCCGTTCCACCGACCTTCGCCAAACCGCCAGTGGCCGCGGATGGCGCGGAATTCCAGGTCCTGGGCTCAACCCTGATGGACGGCGTCACGGCAGCCGAATCGGTCAACGGCATCGAGATCAGCAACGACATCACGCCGCCGGACGGGATGTCGATCCTGGAGATCGAGATCGCCATCCGCGGCATCGAACCGAACGACTTCGATAATCCGGACCGGTTCTATTGGCATACCTACGACTTCGGCCTGGTCTATGACGAAATCCATAACGCTGGACTGATCGGCGAGCGGTTCAGCAACAGGATTTTGGACTGGCAGTTCAACAGCGCAACGATCGGCGGCGATGCCGCAGTCCGCAGGATCTACTACGCCGTGCCGTCGGACGTCGGTACGATGCAGCTGTATTTCGGCGATGTGCGCGTTGCGGACGTCGCACCCAACTGAGCCTGGGGGACGCGGACGGAGCCGCCTCGCGCACGCTCCGTCCGCGTCTGGACTGCGCAAGACCGTGAGGATCGACCATGATGCGGATGATTGCGGGGCTGTGCGCCGCCGCGGGCCTGGTGGCTGCCGCTGGCGCGGCTGCGGCCTATGACGAGCTTGTCGAGAAGCAGGTCTTCGAGCTCGGCGACTACACCACGGTCGGCGGCGAGACCATCCCCGATGTCCGCATTGGCTGGGAAGCATACGGCACGCTGAACGCCACCCGCGACAACGTCATCCTGAT
>JANQQD010000161.1 GCA_028285185.1 Anaerolineae bacterium
GACGCCCTGGCCGACTTCACCGGCGCCTTTGACGACGCCTGTGCCAGCTTCGCCGACGCCCTGGACGGTGCCCTTGCCGACTTCATAGGTTCCCTTGCCTGTACCATCGACGGCTCCGACAACGGGCCCGCCGCCGCTGCTCTGCGCGAGCTTGATGTGTGCGCTGCCGGTGTCTTCCTTGGCCGTCCAAACCTGCGGTGCGGCGACGGAAAAGCAAACAGCGGCAACGGCGGCAATCGTCAAAACAGATGTTTTGGTCATGTCCTGAGTATCCTGTCCTCTTCAGGGTGCATCATCCGGCACTATTCAGATGCCGACACTGTAGCCGCATTCTGTGGCGAGAACAGCGTTTCTTTTAGACCAGAATTTGGGAATGGTGGGCGGTGACAGGATCGAACTGCCGACCTCCTGGGTGTAAACCAGGCGCTCTCCCAGCTGAGCTAACCGCCCTCTCCTGCGCTGGATTTAGAATGCGTGGCCCTCGGGCGCAAGACATTCGCAACACGCAGGCTCATCAAGGATGAAAAAAGCCCCGCCAGTATATGGCGGGGCTCATTCGGGAAACGCGACCGCTTCCCGTGCTGTTACCCTGAAACTAGACGTTGACGGCTTCTTTCAGTGCCTTGCCGGCTTTGAACTTCGGCACGCGCGAGGCCGGGATCTGGATTTCCTCCCCGGTCCGCGGGTTCCGGCCGGTCGAAGCCTTCCGTTGGGCGACCTGAAAATTGCCAAAGCCGACGATACGAACCGTATCTCCGGACTTGAGCGCCGCTGCGATATTGTCAAATGTCGCATCAACCGCTTCGGCTGCCGCCTCTTTAGAAATGTCAGCCTTTTTCGCTACTTCGGCGACAAGCTCTGCTTTGTTCACGGCTTTATCCTTTCGCTTGCTGTTTTCCACGAGTCGCTAACAGCAATGGTTAACAATCCTCGGGTAACGACCGAATCGTTAACGACTCGAACCATAATAACGCAAAAATCGCAGAAAACCGGCCAAAATGAGGCTTCAGGATTAATCGAAATTCGCGACTGGCCCGGACATCACATCCCGGGCAGAAGCGCCGAAGACCTCGCGGCGGACCGCGCTAATGCGCGGTCACGCCAGCCGGTGTCTCTTCTTTGCCGGCCACGGCCTTCGCGGCCTCGGCTGCGGCTTCCTCATCCCACTCGATCGGCTCCGGCGCCTCGGTCAGGGCGATGGCCATGACCTCGTCCATCCGGGATACGGGCACGATCTCGAGGGCGTTCTTCACATCGTCGGAGATCTCCGCCAGATCCTTGGCATTCTCCTCCGGGATGATCACCTTCTTGATGCCACCACGCAGGGCCGCCAGGAGTTTCTCCTTCAGGCCGCCGATCGGCAGCACGCGGCCGCGCAGCGTGATTTCGCCGGTCATCGCAACGTCCTTGCGCACCGGGATACCGGTCATCACCGAGATGATGGCGGTGACCATCGCCACGCCGGCGGACGGTCCGTCCTTGGGCGTCGCACCTTCCGGAACGTGGACGTGGATATCCTTGCGGTCGAACAGCGGCGGCTCGATACCGAAATCGACGCTGCGCGACTTCACATAGGCATTCGCCGCCTGGATGGACTCCTTCATC
>JANQQD010000175.1 GCA_028285185.1 Anaerolineae bacterium
TTCCTCGGGTCAACCATCCCGGAGGACTATGGCTGCGCCGGGGCAAACCACGTGAGCTACGGCCTCATCGCCCGCGAGGTCGAGCGGGTCGATTCCGGCTACCGCTCGGCCATGTCGGTCCAGTCGAGCCTGGTCATGCATCCGATCTTCGCCTACGGCAGCGAGGAACAGCGCCGGCGCTTTCTGCCGAGGCTGGCCAGCGGCGAGCTGGTCGGCTGCTTCGGCCTGACCGAGCCGGACCACGGCTCCGACCCCGGCGGCATGAAGACCCGCGCCAAAAGCGTCGACGGCGGCTACCGCCTGAAGGCCGCGAAGATGTGGATCACCAATTCACCCATCGCCGATGTCTTCATCGTCTGGGCCAAGGACGACAGCGACACCATCCGCGGGTTCATTCTCGAAAAAGGCATGGAAGGGCTGAGCGCCCCGAAGATCGAGGGCAAGTTCTCGCTCCGCGCCTCGGTCACCGGCGAGATCGTCATGGACGATGTCTTCGTCCCTGCGGAGAACCTGCTGCCCAATGCCAGCGGCCTGAAGGGGCCTTTCGGCTGCCTCAACAAGGCGCGCTACGGTATCTCCTGGGGCGCCATGGGCGCGGCCGAGTTCTGCTGGCATGCGGCGCGCTCCTACACGCTGGAGCGCAAGCAGTTCGGCCGCCCGCTTGCGGCGACACAGCTTGTTCAGAAGAAGCTCGCCGACATGCAGACGGAGATTACCCTCGGGCTACAGGCGAGCCTGCGCCTGGGCCGCCTGCTGGACGCCGGCAAGGGGGCGCCGGAAGCGATTTCGCTGTGCAAACGCAATGCCTGCGGCAAGGCCCTGGACATCGCCCGGCAGGCCCGGGACATGCACGGCGGCAACGGGGTGGCGGATGAGTACCACGTCATCCGGCATGCCATGAACCTGGAGGCGGTGAACACCTACGAAGGAACACACGACATACACGCCCTGATCCTGGGCAGGGCCCAGACCGGCATTCAGGCGTTCTTATAGGCAACCTGGCCACACTCTTTGGGCATCTGGGAGATCTTCTGCTTGGGAACAGGTCCTTGTTGCAGAAGAAATTCTCACGTTCGGGGTCCCGATGCACCTAACACTCGTGAGGAATCCGGCATAGGCTGGGTCTCTTACCGGATGAACTGGTTGACGTAGCGGTCGCCCAAGCCAACCTCGGTGTAGTGTCTGCGGCACATGTCGATCTTCGTGAAAACGTCCTCATAGCCCAAGGTCTTGCCGTAGGGGTCGACGTAAAGCATGACACCGTTGACCTGGAAAAGGGTGATCATCTCATCGACATCATCGGGCACGACAAGAGTGTGCGTCTCGCCCGAAGGCTCGAACACATAGCTTCCTTCCTGTGCTTCCCAGTCATGTTCCAGATAGTGCCACCGTCCCTTGAGGACGAAGCCGTGCACGGGCTGCGGGTGGCGATGCCGCGAGAGGACGCCCGACTTGCGCACCCGCAACAGGTTTACCCAGTAGCCTTGAGATCGGTTCAGACAGAGCGGGCGAAACCAAACGTTCTCCGCTTGCGGCACCCAGATACGCTCGTCTTCTGCGAGGGCCGAGGGAATGACGATGTCGCCTTGCGCATCCTGCGGGAACGGCAGCTGATAGGGTGTTCTCTGCTCGGTGTCGGCCGTCTGCAAAGGCATGGGTGACCTCCTTACATCGCTGAATAGCCGCCGTCGATGGGGTAGACGGCACCGGTTACGAAGGATGCTCGATCCGACAGCAACCAAGCAACAAGCTGGCCCACTTCATCGGGTTTGCCCCATCGCTTCATCGGCGTGCGGCTGACGATCGATGCGTTGGATGCCTGATTGTCGCGCAAGGCCTCGGTCAGCTGGGTCGCAATCCAGCCGGGCGCCACCGCGTTGACACGTATGCCGTCGGTTGCCCAGGCGGTGGCCAGCGCTTTGGTGAGCTGGGCGACACCACCTTTAGATGCCGAGTAGGCGGGCACCCGCGGACCGCCAAAGTAGCTCAGCATCGAGGCAGTGTTCACGATCGCGCCCCGCGATTTCGAGAGCAGCGGACGGGCCGCCAGGCAGCTGCGCATGGCCCCCGTCAGGTTGACGTCGATCACCCGCTCGAAGGTCTCGATGCGGTATTCGTCGTCCCGCGCAAGAATGCCGGCGCAGTTGACCAGCCCGTCGAGCCGGGTGAGCCCGGAAAACAGAGACGTCACCTGATCGTTGTCGGTCACGTCGAGCAGGGCGCATTCCACTGTGCGATTCTGAACCGCGAAGGCCTCGACCTCGCCGTCCGACACGCCGGTTGCCAGAACGCGCCAGCCCTCCTCCTGCAACGACAGGGCGACACCAGCGCCGATTCCCTGGGTCCCGCCTATTACGACCGCTTGCTTCATCGGTTCGATCATCTGTTAAAAGAAAGGCCTCGGCTGCCCCTTAGCGCGGTATCGGGGCGACGACACCATACCCCAAGGTAGCCACGGCCGCATCGCCCGGAGAGTTCGGGTCACGCCAGCTTCCGGTCATCCCTTTGTGGCGCCCGATGAGAGGCCCTGGATCAGCCAGCGCTGGCTCAGGAGCGTAAACACCAACATCGGCAACATGATGATCGTCGTGACCGCTCCAAGGTTCCCCCAGAGGATTCCTTCGTCGGTTCGAACGCGAGAGGCGACCACTGGCAAGGTGATGGCGTCCTCCGTCGTCAGCGGCAAGGCCAGCAGAAGATCGTTCCACGACAGCGAAAAGGAGAAAATGGCCACGGCAGCGAGCCCGGGCCCGGCCAGAGGCAGGATCACCCGGGTGAATGCGTACCACCATGTCGCGCCGTCGACGATTGCGGCCTCCTCCAGCTCCTTTGGCAGATCGAGGAAGAAGCCCTGCAGCATCCAGGTGCCGAGCGGAATGGCCAAAGCGGTATAGGGAATGATAAGCGCGATCTGGGTATCGAGGGTGCTCGTCCAAAAGGCGATGAAGAACATGGGAACGACGAGCGCCGCCGGCGGCAGCATGCGCATGCCGAAGATCGTCAGCCCCAGCGCCCCGTAACCGGGCGGGCGCAGGCGCGACAGGCCATAGGCCGCCATTGCGGCCAGCGACACGGAGAGCACCGTGCTGACGACGCTGATCACGATCGAGTTCACCATCGCGCGAAAGATGCCGCTGCGGCCGGAGAATACGGAACGATAGTTGTCCAGGGTCGGATCGAAAATGAACGTCGGGGTCGGCGATGCGATATCGATGGGCATCTTGAAGCTCGTCAGGATGAGCCAGGCGATCGGCAGGATGACCACCGCCGCAAGCCAGGCGACGACGACAAGCGCGACGATGTTGCCGATCATGCGGGTCCGTGACCCACGCCGGGAGGTTACGGCGCTCATGAGAGGGCCTCTCGACGAAATGCGCGCATGTAGAAGACTCCGACAATCATGCTCAAGACCAACATGCTGATCGACAAGGCCGCGCCGAAACCGGTGTCGAATGAACTGAAGGCGGTGCGGTAGATCTCGATACCGAGCACCGCCGTCTCATCGCCCGGACCGCCCCCGGTCAGGATCCACACCGTCGTGAAGACGCGCAGGGCAAAGACGGTGCGGAAGATCAGGATAACGGTGAGCGATGGCAGGATGAGTGGCAGGATGATTTTACGAATGCGTTGCAACAGAGATGCGCCGTCGATTTCCGCCGCTTCGAGCAGCTCCTTCGGCACGCCTTGCAAGGCAGCGAAGATGACAAGGATCACGAATGGCGTTTGCTGCCATACATCGACCGCAACGATGGAAAAGAAGGCCCAGTCCGGCCCAAGCCAGAGCTGAGGCTCGAAGCCGAGCGACGTCGTGATCCAATTCGCCAGCCCGCTGTCGCCGGTGAGAATGAGACGCCACGCCAGCGCCGCGGCGACTTCCGAGATCATCATCGGCATCAGGAACAGGGCCCGCAGCCATCGGATGTTGTTGAACCGATGATAGAGCAGCAGGGCAATGGCAAATCCCAGCAAAACCTCGATGCCGACGGCCAAGGCGGTGAACAGCAATGTCCGTCCCAAACTGGAGAGCCAGCGGCTTTCGGTCAGGATGGCGATGTAGTTATCGAGGCCGATGAACTGCGGTGGGGGTCCGACGAGGCGCCATGACTGCAGACTCGCATAAACATTGAACAGGAGCGGAAGCAGAATGACGAGGAGCACATAGACCAGCGGTATGCCGATCAATAGGTAGCCCAGCCTCGTCTTCTCTGAATGCAGACCGGCTTTGCGGGGGGTGGTCAACGCATCAGATCCAACGAAGCCTGCCGTGGGACCAGCCATGCTTGTTCCTCATGCCGTGCGCGGCTCGGCCGTGACGCGCACGGCCGAGCCGAGATAGGATCAACGCCGAGACAGGGTCAACGCTGCAGGATTTTTCCCGAGCGTGCGCTCAAATCGTTGAGTGCGTCCGACGGGGCCTCGGTTCCAGACACGGCAAGCGATAGCGTGCGGGCAAGCTCCTCGGCAACCGCCGACCAGCCGGAGGTGCTGGGCTGGGTCGTTGCGCCACCAAGCGCGTTCAGAACATCTGTGGCATAGGGCTGTGTGGAGAGGTAGTCCGGATCCTGAAATACGGAGGACACCGTGGGGGCGTTTCCAAGGTCCTGGGCAAGGGCCAGTTGGACCTTCGGTGACGCGGCGAACTTCACGAAGCGGGTTGCTGCCTCCTGTGCTTTGCTCGCTTTGCTCACGCCGACACCCCAGCCGTTTATCACCGAAACGCCTTTCTCATCCGTTCCACTCGGAATATAGGGCGCCACCGCGACCTTGCCGGGAAACTGTGATTTCGCCGGATCGTTCATTTGCGCGACCCAGGGCGAGAACGCCAGGATCATCGCCGCCCGCCCACTCTGTATGGCGGCTATCGAACCGCCGCCGTCCAGCTCGATCGATTCCGGCGGCATGACCTTGTGAGTTCGGTAAAGGTCGACGAGCATCTCGGTCGCCGCGATGCCTTGCGTCGACGCGAAGGCCGGCTCCGTGCCGCTGGAACTGACGAACTGGCCGCCGTAGCTGGTGACGAAGATCGCCCAGGTGTCGACCAGCTCGATGCTCTGGCGGAGCGGTGCAACGAAGCCATAGCGGCCTTCGTCGGCGTTGGTGAGCGCCTGCGCGACCGTCACGAACTCATCCCAGCTTTTCGGCGGCTCGGTGATACCCGCTTCCGCAAAGAGGTCCGACCGGTACGCCAGGACACGCCCCCCGATACGGACGGGCAGGGCCACGAGAGCACCATCGTCTTTCTCGAACATCGCCTTCATGCTGGGCACGATTGCGGCGGGATCGAATCCGTCGCCGGCGGACATCTCCGAACTGATGTCGACGAGATAGGGCTCGAATTCGCCCAGCCAGGTGTTGTTCAGGATCACGACATCGATTTCGCCGGCACCGGTGGCCAGGTCGAGGACCGTGCGTTGACGGACGTCGTTCAGCGGCATCTCGACCACGTTGGTGTTGATGCCGGTCTCGGCCGTGAATTTTTCGGCAATTGCATTGAACACCCGTCCAGCCGATCCGGCACTGACGAGCATCCGCAAGGTCGGCGTGTCTGCCTTGTCTTGGGCCTGGACCTCGGATAGGCCGAGACCAAGCCCGGCGACAAGGCCGGTCAACGCAAGACTGGCCAGTCGCCGGCCGATTCGGAGCGTGCCCCCGGAACGGCCGGGGCCTTTCATGTCATCTACTCTGTGTAGCGCTTTACTCATGAGGTCCCTCCCTTGTGAAAAGTATTTCACCAAGCGGTTTGCCGCTTGGCGGGCGAGAAAACCCACCCGGTTCTGTCTTGTTCAGAAGATCGACTGGGGGCTGGTGTGCGGGCACCAGCGCGCGGCCTTGAGAAACGCGACGAGGGACCGCATTGCATCGGGTGTCGCAATACGCTCGAGGGCTTCAAGCGCATAGCCAAGGACATAACGGTTTTCGTCGTTGAAAGACGCCTGGAGCACAGGAACGGCCGAGCGCGCCGCCGGCCCAAGTTGAGCCAGGGCAAACGCGGCTGAGAAGCGGACGTCGGGCGCGGGATCGCCCATAAGCTTCGACAGCGCGGCGATGCCGTCGGCAGACCCCGGCTTACGGCCAAGCGCCTCGGCCGCGTTGACTCTCACGGTCACTTCGGGGTCGCGTGTGGCCGCCACGAGGCTGCGGGCAACGTGATCGTCGGTGCCGGAGATTTCGCCGAGCGCGAAGGCCGCCAGCTTGCGCGCGCGGGCATCGCCGGATTGCAGCAATGCCAGGCATGCAGGGACCGCAGGAAGCCCGATCTCGGTCAGGCCATAGGCGGCATTGCGTGCGATTCGTTCTTCGTTGGCCAGGTAGTCGTCGGGCACTTCGTAGCTTTCGCGCTCCGGGACATGGGCCCCGTCGTTGCGCTCTATTGCACCGCGCAGTGTTTCAGCCGCATCGCCACCGGCGGCCGCGAGCGCATAGGCCGCCGTGATGCTGACGGGATCGCAGGCATCGTCGAGCAAAGCGCCGAGATCGCTGCGAATCTCAGAGGCCTCTGCCGGCGTCCAGGCCAGGGCATTGATCGCACGCAAGCGGACATGTGGGTCGGCGTGCTTGAGCTCTTTGCGGATCGTATTCGCGTCGGGCATAGGCGGATGCTCAGGCGCGCGCTCCCCGGTCGCGTTTCGCAACCACCGCCACTGGCTCCGCCAGACTGCGGACATGTCCAGGTTCGGCGCCTCGCTCAGGCGCCAGCTCGCTTCGCAGTGGTTCCATGTCGGCTCCGTCGGTTCGACCATCCGGGCGAACTCGAACTTCACCATGAAACGGTTGCTGTTCGTGCGGTTCTTCATCTTGCGATGCCACACGTCATAGTGAATAAGCAGGAAGCCGCCGGCCTCGAGCGAGCCTGGAACCTCCGGCACCAGGTCAGGGTCGGGCCTGCGGGTCTGAAACTGGCTGCCGGGCACCACGCCGGTGGGGCCACGCTCCGGCGGCGTCGCTTGCGGAACGTACATGATCATCGCCCACCGCAGGCGGTGGTTCCGCACCCGGCTTCGATACCCCCAATAGCTATCTTTGTGCAGGCTTTGCGGGTCACTGCCGGGGTTGTTGTTGTGCAATGCTCTGTGGGGGTGCAGCGTGTATCCGGGTCCGACCACGCTGGTGAGTGCACCGACAACGACCGGGTCCGCAAGGACGTCCCGGAGCTCGGGTATCTGGGGAAGAAGATTGTTCCCCGGGTTATTCTCTTCCTGACCTCCGGTCAGCCGTTTGATCTGGTCACAGATATGGCGATGGAAGCTCTCCGGAAGGCTTGTCCTCAGCTTGAGATATCCCTGTGCGATGAACGCTTGCATCTGCGCATCGGTCAACAAAAGAGAGCTTGTCATGTAATCTCCGGTCCTCCCCTGATGTCCGGTCGTGGCGCAGCTGTTTCCAAGCGTTGGACTGGGGCTCCGCGATACCGACTTTCTCCGGTTGCCCCATTTCCCGGGCAGGTCACAGGTGTTCTTATGAGTGCTCAAAGGGGTAGGAAGTTTTTTCGTATGTGTCAATTGCTTTTTACGGACGAAAAATGACGAAGGGTTCAACCAAGCGCCGCGGAGCGGCCAAAAGCGCACGGCAGGACCAAGCGGAGGTGACCGGCCAGGCCACTGCGAAACCGCAAACAAAAACGGTCTACGCCGTACCCGCCCTGGAAAAGGGTCTGGATGTGATCGAGTTGCTGTCCAGCCAGAAGGACGGTCTCACCGGTAGCCAGATCGCCACACAGCTCGGTCGGTCACCCGGCGAGATTTTTCGCATTATGAGTTGCCTGGAAAGGCGGCGGTTCATCGAGCGTCTGCAGCCGGGCGAACGCTTCGCGCTCACCGTACGCCTGCTCGGATTGGGCTTGGCGCATCCGCCTGTGGACCGGCTGTTGACCACGGCAATTCCGGCAATGCAGGACATGGCCGAGCGGATGTACCAGTCGTGTCATCTGGCAATGTACAATGCCGGCAAGCTGCTGATCGTGGCTCAGGTTCCTTCGCCGGCATCGATCGGCTTTCAATGCCGCCGGGGAGCGCAGTTTCCCATAGCGCATTCGATTTCGGGCCGGATATTGATGGCCTTTCGCAACCCGACGGAGCGCGCTCTCTGGCTCAGGTCGGCGAGCGACGACCCCTCGGCCCCGCCCGTGCCGGACGATCTGGAAGACCGGCTCGAACAGATACGCCGGGATGGTTACGAACTCTCCAGCAGCCTGGTCTGCCCGGGGGTGATGGATGCAAGTGCGCCGGTTATCGACGATAGCGGCAATGCGATCGCCGCTCTCACGGTTCCCTTCGTCGAGACGCTGGAAACCCGGGTTTCTCTGGATGATCTGCCCCGTTGGCTTTGCGAGACAACCCGGGACATCTCGCAGGATCTCGGTGGCATTCGTGGATCGACATAGCCGCGGGTCGACATAGCGGGCCGCAGATCCCTGCTGCGGCCTATTGCGGCCCCCCGCGCTCGTTGGGGTGCCGCAGGCTTGACCGCCCGCCCGGTCACATTTCGGTTGCACCACTCAGGCTGCCGATTCCGCAGTAGTAGTTGCCTAGTTCCCCGGCCACCCTTCGATAGAGGGCGTGGACCTCCGCCAAGTCCGGCACGACCAAGTCGTCAATCCGCTCCAGATAGGGACAGTTGAGGACGGCCACTGCGGCGCCGTCTTGATCGAGGATCGGATAGGCCAGGTTGGTGACCCCAACGACCGTTGCCGAAGGCATTTTCTCATAGCCTTGCGCTCGGATTCGGACCAGATCTGCCAGGAATGCCTTGCGGCCCAGCGGCGGCTCGCCCGCTGCCAGTCTGTGCCGCTTCATGAGTTCCTTGAGCGAAGCCTCGTCGCGAAACGCGGCAAGGACCCGGCCGGAGCCTGTATTCGAAAGCCCGACAACCGTGCCGGTTCTGAGCGCCAGCCCCCAACTGCCCGGCGATTCCACGGACGCCACCACCACGATATCGCCATTGCTCTCCATGCCGATGTGACAGGATTGCCAGGTTCGGCGGGTCAGGCTCCGCATCCTCGGTATCGCGACTTCCAACAGCCGTTCGATGGGCGGATGGCGTTGGGACAGGGCAAACATCTTCAGGCTCAGCGAGTAGCGGTCATCCTCGCTGGAGCGCACGACGTAGCCGCGCCGCACCAAGGTCGTCAGCATGCGGTAGATTTCGCCTTGGGACCTGTCCAGCGCGCGAACGATATCCCCCTGCGACAGCCCGTCACCGCAACCGGCCAGCAGTTCGATGATATCCAGGCCCTTTTCCAGGGCCGGGGCCCGGTACTTCTCGGCTGCTGCCTTGTGTTTTTGATCGGCGTCAAACATGCGGTTGGGAACTCGGTGAAACGTTAAGGTTGATTTGTATATGAATAAATGATTTGTATTTGAAAAGCTATACAGTAGGTGGATGCCGGGCAAGCCCGCGTGGGGAGGGAGCTGTGAAGAAATCGGCCGTGAGGAAATCGAATCGGACGAAGTGCTTCCCGAACGGCATCGCCGTCTCTGCGGTGGCCAGGCGGGACAGCTCCGCATGCGGGATACTTGCGAAGCTGCGGTGGCCGTTGCAGAGCCGGCCGACGGCCTGTTTTTCGCCGGTGCCAAAGGATAGGACATGACCGAAGTCTTCCTGAGAAAGGCCGTCAAGCGCTACGGTCCGCATCTGGCCGTCCACGGGATCGACCTGGACATCCATGACGGTGAGTTCGTCGTGCTGGTGGGGCCGTCCGGCTGCGGCAAGTCTACCACCTTGCGCATGATCGCCGGGCTCGAAGAGATCACCGATGGCGAGATCGAGATTGGTGGCAGGGTCGTGAACGATCTGCCGCCGCGTGAGCGCAACATCTCCATGGTGTTCCAGAACTACGCCCTCTATCCGCACATGACAGTGCGGGAAAACCTGGGGTTCTCGCTGCAGATCGCCAAGCGTCCCGAAGCGGAGATTACCCGGCATGTGAATGAAGCCGCAGCCATCCTGGGGCTTCAGGATCTTCTGAACCGCAAGCCGGCGCAACTGTCCGGCGGGCAGCGGCAACGGGTTGCCATGGGCCGCGCCATCGTTCGCGATCCGGATGTGTTCTTGTTCGACGAGCCGTTGTCGAACCTCGATGCCAAGCTGCGCACCCAGATGCGGGTGGAGATCAAGAAGCTGCATCGCAAATTGGAAAGCACCATCATCTACGTGACCCACGATCAGGTTGAGGCGATGACGCTGGCCGACCGCATCGTGCTCATGCGCGATGGCCACATCGTTCAAACCGGCACGCCGCTCGAACTCTTCAACGCGCCGGCCAACATCTTTGTCGCCACCTTTATCGGCTCACCGCCCATGAACCTGGTCGATGGGGTGGTGATGGCAGATGGCCGGATTGGCCTGTCGGGCGGGACGGTGGTGCCGATACCCGAAGCTGCGCGGACCGGCGTGGTTGAGGGACAGGAGGTACGCTTCGGCTTCCGCGCCGACAATCTGATGCCGGAGGGCCATGCAGTCGAGGAAACCAGCGCGCTTGCGACTCTGGAACTACAGGTCACCCTGACCGAGCCGCTCGGCGCAGAAACCTTGCTGTTTGCGGACCTGGCCGGCGTTGAAATCCAAGCCAAGATGCTGAACCCGCGCCTGGTTGCGCCTGGAGAGAAACTGCGCTTCCACCTCGCATTCGACAGGTGTCACGTTTTTGATGCAGTCAGCGGCGACGCCATCCGAAACTGATCGCGGTTGGCGTCGAGGGCGGCGTTGAGAACGGAGGCTCGGGCCGCGTCAGCCGCTCGCCCGGGCGCGCTCGGCCAAGCGTGCCCAACCATCGACGGCGACCGCGCCCAGGCCTTCGCCCATGACGATCAGCGGGTTGATCTCCGCTTCGAGCACCGCGCCGCCGGGGTCCGCTGCCAGCGCGGACAGCGCGGCGACCGAACGCGCCAGGGCCTCCACATCGCCCTTGGGATGCCCCCGCGCGCCGAACAGCGGCGCCAGACCCTTGACCTCGCGGATCATCGCCAGGGCTTCGTCCCGATCCACCGGGGCCAGCCGAATGGCCAGATCCTGATAGACCTCGGCCAGCAGACCGCCGACGCCCACCATGACGATCGGGCCGGCCAGCGGGTCCATATGGATGCCGACGATGGCTTCAGCCAGGCCTTGGGCCATGGGCTGGACCAGGATGCCGTCCAGCCGCGCCTCCGGCCGGGCGGCCGCGACCGTGTCATGGATGCGCCGCGCCGCTGCTAAAAGCGCGTCGGCGTTGGCTATGTTCACGGCCACGCCGCCCAGATCGCTTTTGTGGGCGATCTCCGGCGACAGGATCTTGGCCACCACGGGATAGGCGATATCGGCCGGCGCCGGGCCTTCCGGGGCCATCGAGCAACAGTCTGCCACCGGAACGCCGAGGGCGGAGAACAAGGCCAGGGCGTCGCGTTCGTTGAGCGTGGCCGCTTCGCCGTGGCGCCCGAGTTCCTGACGGGCGGCGGCGTTCAGCGGGACGCTTGCGCGGCGGCGCGGCGGCGTCCAGCGCAGATAGGCGTTGAGCGCATCGGCACAGGCCTCGGGCGTGCGGAAGGCCGCAATGCCGGCTTCCGCCAGCAGCGAGAGCGACCGCTCGGCATTCGGAAAGAGGAAGGCGACGACGGGTTTGGCGGCCTTGGCCCATTTGGTCAGAGGCTTGACCGCCAGCTCCGGGTGGAACTCCGAAGACGAGCCGACGACCATGACCACCGCGTCGACCGTCGGCGAGTCGATCAGCGTCTCAAGGCAGGTGGTGACGGTTTCCTCGCGCGTGCCGGCCATGGTGAGATCGACGATCCGCGAGTCGCCGATCTCGAGGCCTTGATCCGCGAGGGCCTGCCGCAACGGCGCCGGCGGCGAAACCACCTCGAGCCCCTTGTCGCCGAGATGGTCGGCCACCACGGCGCCGCCGCCGCCGGTGGTCGTGACCACGGCCACCCGCCGTGCCCCCGGTGCCCGCCGGCCGGCCAGCAGAGGGGGCGTCTCGATCAGGCTTTCGAACAAATTGACGCGCAGGATGCCCAGGTCGCGAAGGAAGGCGTCCATGGCCAGGGTCCTGCCCGCCAAGGCCCCGGTGTGGGACTGGGCAAGGCTCTGTCCGAGCTCGGAGCGGCCGAGCACGTAGGCCATCACCGGCTTGCCGGCGGCCTGGGCCTTCATCGCCATGGCCTCCAGGGCGGCGCGGTCGCGCAGGGTCTCCAGGAACAGGATGACGACGTCCGTTTCCGGATCGTCCACCATCATGCCGGCCACCGTGCCGACCGAGAGGTCGGACTCGTTGCCCACCGACACCAGCGTCGAGAAGTGAATGCCGCGCGCCTGGCCGCGCGAGACCAGCGCCCCGATCAGGCTGCCGGACTGAGAGACCAGCCCGAAGCGGCCGGCGGGTAAGGCTTCCCGCTCGAGCACGGCGTTGGCGCTCAAGGTCATCGGCAGATGCGTGTTCACGACCCCCAGACTGTTCGGGCCGAGCAGGCGCAGGCCGCCCTCGCGCGCGCGCGCCACCAGGCGCCGTTGCCGGGCCGCTCCCTCCGCGCCGCTCTCGGCGAAGCCGCCGGTGAAGATCGTGGCGCAGGGAATGGCGGCGGCGATACAGTCTTCGATCACCGCTTCCACCGCCGGCCCGGGCACCATGACGAGGGCATGGTCGATGGGCTGGCCCACGGCGGTCAGCCCGGGATAGCAGGGGACTCCGAGCAGCGTCTCGTAGGCCGGGTTGACGGGATAGACCGGGCCGGGATAGCCGTGCTTGGAGAGGTAGCGCTGGGGCCGGCCGTTGTTTTTCTTGGGGTCTCCGGAGGCGCCTACGATAGCGACGCTCCGGGGACGGAAGAGGCAGTCGGCCAGCGGCCTGTCGGCCGGGGCCGTCGCTGCGCCGGCGGCGTCCGCTATGCTCATCCCGCTCCCCCGGCCGCCCGCGGCGGCCTTTGCGAGAAGCGGCGCTCGAAGATGCCCTCGGCGATGCGGTTGCGCATCATCTCCATGGAGCCGCCGGCGATCATCCAGCCGCGGGTCTTGCGGAAGCAGTATTCCACCAGATGCTCCTCGCAGTATCCCGTGCCGCCCATGATCTGCACGGCCTCGTGGGCGGCCTCGAAGCCGGCCTTGTTGCACATGAGCTTCGCCAGCGCGGTATCCTGGGCCGAAGGCAGGCCCCGGTCGGCTTTCACCGCCGCGCGATAAAGCAAAAGCTGCGCGGCCTCGAGGGCCAGGAGCATGTCGGCGAATTTCCACTGCAGTCCTTGAAACTCGCACAGCGGCCGGCCGAACTGGCTTCGTGTCAGTGCGTGCTCGCGGGCCGCTTCGAAGGCGAACTGGCCGAGGGCCCGGGCCCGCGCCGCGTTGCCCAGACGCTCGGCGTTGAATCCGGCGATCTGCTTCTTGAAGCCGCCGGGCCCGAGCAGCACGTTCCCCGGATCGACGCGGACGTTGTCGAAGTAGAGCGCGCACCATTGCTCGCCGTTCATGTAGTTGCTGGGCTGACCGAAGCTGAGGCCCTCCTGGCCGCGTTCCAGCAGCACGGACCCGATGCCGTCGGTGCCCGGCCCGAAGCGGACATAGACGAGGAAGAGATCGGCTTCGGCCGAGTGGCTGGTGAAGACCTTGCCGCCGGTGATCCGCCATCCCTCGCCGTCGGCCTCGGCGCGGGTGGTCAGATCGGTGACGGCGGAGCCGGCATTGGCCTCCGTCATGCCGAGGCCGATCACCATCTCGCCGTTCAGCAGCGGCGGCAGGTATCGGGCCTTCTGGTCCGGCGTCGCATACTCGGCCAGGGTCCGGATGGCGCCGAAGTTGCCCTGCTGGACGGCGTCGGCGGCGCGTGGGTCGACCAGGGCCACTTCCTCGATGGCGATGATGGAGTCCATCAGCGTGCCGCCCTGGCCGCCGTCTTCCTCGGACAGGGTGATGCCCATGAGCCCGGCCTCCGCCATGGCGCGGGCGGCGTCGAGAGGAAAGTCCGGCGTGTGGGCCCGCTTGAGCGCCCCCTCGGCCAGATGGCGCTCGGCAAACCTGCGCACGCTGTCGCGGAACAGGCTCTGTTCCTCGCTTAACTCGAAGTCCATGAGGTCGGCTATCCTTCCGGTCCGCTGGCCGGGCTCGGGCGCGGCGCGCCGAGGCGGCTTTTGCGCTCGGTGCCCCGCCACGTCTCGATCTTGTCATTGCGTGTCACGCGGCGTCTTCCTTCAGGGGTTCGGCATGCTGACGGCGGTGAACGCCTTGCAGGGACGCTTCTCTCTGACGATATCCGTAGGCCAGGGCGTGGCCGACCATGAAGCCTTTCAGCCCAGCATCGGGCCAGTCCGGCATCGGGTCAGGCCGGTATTGGGTCAGCGCAGCATGGGGGCGAGGCTGCGGCACAGATAGGCGAGCCGCGGGCCCAACTCCTCTTCGAGCTGCTTGCGGTCGACAACGAAGGCCGGTGCCCCGCACATCATGCCCATCACCGTTTGCCGGTCGATGGAAGCCAGTGGCGTTCCGACGGCGCGCATGCCGTGATGCCACTCGTCCTCCAGATAGCAAAAGCCGCGGTCCTCGACCTGGGCGATGGCGTCCTCCACCCGGCCTTTCAGCGTGGCCCACTCGCTTCTGCCCAGCCGCTGCGCGAAGCGCTCGTAGAAGAATTCACGCTCCTGTTCCTGCACGCCGGCGAGGAAGGCCCGGCCGACGGCGGTGTTGGGCATGGGCACGCGCGAGCCGATCTCCAGTCGGAGCGTGCCGAGGGAACGGCTGTTGCAGACGTCGACGAAGATCATGCTGAGCCGGTCGCGGCTGGCCAGGCCCACCGAGACCTTGTGCTGCATGGCCAGTTCCAGCATGGGGTCGTGGGCGATCTGGCGCACCAGCATGTTCGACAGAACCGCATAGCCGAGCGCGAGGATCGACTCCGTGGGCTCGTACTTGCCCTCCGCCTTCAGGTGGCGGAGGTAGCCCAGTTCGGAAAGCGTGTGGGTCAGTCGGGATACGGTGGCTTTCGGAATGCCGGTGAGGCGCGAGAGCTCCTGATTGCCGAGCGCCCCGCTGCCCGGCTTGAAGGCACGCAGCACCTCGAAGCCGCGGGCCAGCGCCGTGATGAACTTACGGTCGGCACTGGCATCGGGCGATATCGCATCGTCCTTATCGAGATAGTCATCCTCGGCGAGGGGGGCGGGGCTGGTTTTCATGATCCGATCACTTGCTCGCGCGCGAGCCCGTCAGCTTGCCGGCCGAGAGCCGGCTGGGAAGTTTCACCGACAGTATTGTTACCGCAGCCCCCTCAAACTGACAATAGTGATTTTTGAAAACCGCATTGCAGAACAATTGACGCAAAATTGCGTTTTTGATATCGCTTGCCAAACGGGCGAGATGATTGGCGCTGAAAGCACAGAACCAGAGCATGGGAGCGCGTGCCTGAAAGGGAGGGCGCGGTGCCGTGTTTCACTCGTCCACGCCGTTTCCTTTCGTGCACGCGATCGGTGACGAGGGAGGTCGAATGACTGCTGCCGTTCTGGATGGACTGAAGGTGGTCGAGGTCTCGGCTTTCATCGCGGCGCCCCTGGGCGGCATGGCGCTGGCTCAGCTCGGCGCCGACGTGGTGCGCATCGACCAGACCGGCGGCGGACCCGACCTCCGCCGCTGGCCGGTCACCGAAAGCGGCGAAAGCCTCTACTGGCACGGACTGAACAAGGGCAAGCGCTCGGTGTTCCTGGACCTGCGCTCGCCGGAAGGCCAGCGCACGGCCCAGGACCTGATCGTCGAGGCCGGGATCGTGCTCACCAACATGCCCGCCAAGGCTTGGTTGAGTTACGAGACACTGGTCCGGCGCCGTCCCGACCTCATCATGCTCTCCATCCGCGGTACCCACGACAATCGCGCGGCGGTGGACTACACCGTGCAGGCGCGCACGGGCCTGCCGTTCATCACCGGACCGGCGCGGCCCGACGCGCCGGTCAACCAACTGCTTCCGGCCTGGGATGCCCTCTGCGCCATGACCGCGGCTTTCGGTCTGCTGGCCGCCGAGCGCCGGCGGCGGGAGACCGGCGCAGGTCAGCTCATCGAGCTGTCGCTGGAGGATGTTGCCCTATGGATGTTGGGCAATCTGGGCTACATCGCTGAGATCGAGGTGCTGAAGCACGAACGGGGTGTCCACGGCAACGATATCTACGGCGCCTTCGGCTGCGACTTCGCCACGCTGGACGAACGGCGGGTCATGGTCGCGGCGCTGACGCCGCGGCAGTGGTCGGCGCTCTCTGCGGCGACCGGGCTCGGCGAGGCCTTCGGACATCTGGAGAAGGCCATGAAGGCGGACTTCACCGCCGATGCCGACCGCTGGCGGTGCCGCCGCGCCATCGCCGCGCTGCTGGAGCCCTGGGTGGCCGCGCGGACCCTGGCCGAAGTGGGTGCTGCCTTCGATAGCCACCGGGTTCTGTGGGGCCCCTATCAGACTCTTCGCCAGTTGGTGGAGTCCGACCCGGCGTGTTCCGAGGCCAATCCGCTGTTCGCGCGGGTGCACCAGCCGGGAATCGGCAACCTCCTGATGCCGGGGTCGCCGCTGCATTTCGTCGGCGCCGACCCCATATCCGCGCGCCCGTCCCCCGTGCCCGGCGGCGACACGCGCGCCGTGATCGCTGAGCGGCTGGGCCTCTCCCCCGCCGCACTGGACAAGCTGGTGGGGGCCGCGCCGGCCGGCGCGGCCGGACCGCGCGGTGCTCCGGACCAGGACGCCGTATCCGCGACGAACCAGGTATCGCAGCGGAACACGCCCTCCTGATCCTGTCGCCCTGCCGCGGGCGAGGGGAGGATTAGACCAGTCTATGTATTTTCGGTAGTATTGATTTCGACTAGCAGTATCGTGGGCTCGCAAAATGGCTTCTCAGGCGCGGTAAGACACTTTGGAGAGCCGGAAGGGTTGAGAATTCGATGAACGGACCGGATGGCGGAGATGGCGGGACGGTGGAAGCGGCCGAAGGACGGGGCGGAAGCCCGGAGGGGGAATCGAGCCCCGCCGCGACACTCGAACGCCAAGGGGCGCTGGGCATCCTGACACTCTGCGATCCCGGGCGCCGGAATCCGCTATCCGCGCAAATGCGCGACGACGTTGTCCGGCTGCTGGACGAGGCCGGCCGGGACACCGCGATACGGGTGATCGTCATCAACGGCGCCGGCGGGGTGTTTTGCGCCGGGGGCGATGTCAGCACCATGGGCGCACTGACGCGCGAGACGGGCCGGGCAAGGATCGAACGCTCCCAGGGGGTCGCGCGTGCCATCGTGCAAGCGAGCAAGCCCGTGATCGCGGCCGTCGAGGGCTGGGCCGCGGGGGCGGGCCTGTCGTTGGCGGCCTGTTGCGACATCGTCGTGGCGGCCGAGGACGCGCGTTTCGTCGCCGCCTTCGGCAAGGTCGGGCTGATGCCGGATCTGGGTGCCCTCTGGGCGCTTCCGGCGCGCATGGGGGTCGGCGGCGCCCGGCGTTTGCTCATGATGAACGACCAGGTGACCGGGCAGGAAGCCCTCGGTCTCGGGCTCGTGGACCGGGTCGTGCCGCCAGGCCAGGCGCTCGAGGCTGCGCTGCGCGAAGGCGCGCGCCTCGCCGAAGGCCCCCCGCTGGCCCTGGCCGCGATCAAGCGCGTTCTGGCGGCCTATCCGCAAGATCTCGAACAGGTGCTTCTGGCGGAGGCGGATCTTCAGTCCGGCCTCTTCGCTTCTGAGGACCTGCACGAGGGGCTTGAAGCCTACCGGGAGAAGCGGCCGCCGCGCTTCGAAGGCCGCTAGCCGGGCGCGGTCGCGCCGAATGCCGCGTGAAGTTTCTCGGCGCCCAATAGCCGCATCGGAGGCGATCATGCGCGTGCAAGGGCCCCGGGTCCGTGACCGGATCTTCGTAGGCGCCCCTAAAGCCGTCGCATGTCAGGGGCGGCGGTAGTGGGACCGGCCGAGTTCGAAACGCTGGCGCGGGATCTCGGGCTCGATCCCGACGATCACGACCTGGATGCGCTGCACGCGGCCTATCTGATCCTGGAGGGATGGCGCGGGTGGCTCGACCGCGCCGCGGCCGGTGCCGAGGCGGCGGCCGCCCGCGATCCGGACCGCCCACTTTGAGCGATCTGCACAGGCACACCCTGCACGAGCTGTCGCGCATGATTGCCGCGCGGGATCTCAGCGCGCTGGAACTGACCGATGCGTTGATCGCCCGCTGCGAGGGCCTAGCGGAGCGGGTCCGTGCCTTCGCGGCGACGACCTTCGATCAGGCGCGCGATAGGGCGCGGGCCGCGGATGCGGACCTGGCGGCGGGGCGTCGGCGCGGGCCGCTCCATGGGATTCCGCTGGGCCTCAAGGACGCCTTCG
>JANQQD010000180.1 GCA_028285185.1 Anaerolineae bacterium
AGTACGCATAACGGTTGGCCGGGATCTGGGTCACCTTGATCCAGCCCTTGCCGATGCACCGCTTCAGATACGCATTGGCCAGGCCCAACGCGATGCCGAGCTCTTTGGCCAGGTCGCGCTGCGTGATGCGGCTGTTCTCATCGACCGCATCGAGGACACTGAGCGTCACGGCGGTGTCGAGATCCGAGGCCGGCCGCTCGCGGCCACGCGGCTCCATGCATCTCTCTCCCAACGGGTTGAGTGCCGGAACCCTACAGTGTTCACGGCGTGAACTGCAAGCGCGTTCACGCCGTGAACTCTCCTCCCGTCATGGGCAGCGTTCGAGCGACCAATCCACCATGGCCTCCATGACGGACCTGAGCACGGGCCGCAGCCGGCCGGCCCGTTCGGTGTCATACCGCGCCGGCGGCTCTTCGTGCATATAGGCGGCCTGCGCCAGCTCCATCTGGACTGCGTGCACGCCGTCGGCGGGCCGACCATAGTGGCGCGTGATGTACCCGCCCTTGAAGCGCCCATCGACCACCGTGTCATGGCCGGCCGCGCCCTGGCAGACCTGTGCCATCCGTTCGACCAGCGACCGGTCGGCCGACTGGCCGGCATTGCTGCCGATGTTGAACGTGGGCAGCGCGCCCTCGAACAGGCGCGGTACGCGGCTGCGGATGGAATGGCCGTCATAGAGCACGGCAACGCCAAACCGGTGGCGGATGCGCGCCAGTTCGCCGGCCAGTGCGTCGTGGTAGGGCTGCCAGTAGCGCTGCCGACGGCGGCCGATCTCGTCGGCACCTGGCGCCGCCCCGTCTCGGTAGAGCGGCGTGCCATCGAATGCCGCGGGCGGGACCAACCCCGTGTTGGGTGCACCGGGATAGAGCGGCTGGTCTTCGGGGCTGCGGTTCAGGTCGACCACATAGCGCGACTGCACGGCCCGGATAACGCCGATCCCCAGCTCGCGCAGGAATTGGTAGAGACGGTCGACGTCCCAATCGGTATCGACCAGCGCCCTCCCGGTTTCCGTCATGTGCGCCGCAATGTCGTCTGGCACCTCTGTGCCGACATGCGGCAGGCTGACCAGCACCGGCACCTCGGCTCGAGTGAGCGTGAACACCATATCGCTCAGCGGACTGGTGATGGGTGCGTCGGCGGCGCCCGGTCTTGACGGCAGCAGGCCGGGCACGAACCCGGCGAACCGGCCGCTGGCTGCCAGCGACTGGGCGATCGTAAGGTCAGGGCCCATCAGACGGTCCTGATCATGCGCCGGCACATGGGCGCGCACGGTGGCCAGTGCGTGCTCCAGCGCTGCTGTCGACTTCCGCGGACGCAGGAACTCGATGCCCTGACCGGCGGCCAACAGCTCGATGCCTACGATGCCGGCGGTGTTCCCGGCCATCTCCCCCAGCCTGAGTGCAGCGTGGGTGGCCATGCTCACGTGGTCTTCCTGATTGGCCGATGTCGGCACGCTGTCGACGCTCGAGGGGTGGGCCAGCACCTTGTTCTGGCTGGCCAGCGCCGCCGAGGCCACCTGCGGCGCCATGAAGCCGGAGTTCAAGCCCGGTTCCGGCGCCAGCATGGGCGGCAGCGCGCTCATGTGATTGTCCGTCAACAGCGCGATCCGCCGTTCCGACAACGACCCGATCTCGGCGATTGCCAGCGCCAGCGTATCGGCGGCGAAGGCCACTGGCTGGGCATGGAAGTTGCCGCCGGAGAGAACATCGCCTTCGTCGGGGAAAACCAGCGGATTGTCGGTGACGGCATTGGCCTCCACCTCCAGCACACCGGCGGCCTGGCGCATCAAGTCCAGTGCCGCCCCCATCACCTGTGGCTGGCAGCGCAGGCTGTACGGATCCTGCACCTTGTCGCAGTCGGCATGCGAGGCGTTGATCTCGCTGCCCTTCAGCAGGCGCAGGCAAGCGGCCGCCACGTCGATCTGGCCGCGCTGGCCGCGCACCTGCGAGATGCGTGGGTCGAACGGCACATGGCTGCCCAGCATGGCCTCGACCGTCAGCGCGCCCGCGGTGATGGCGGCGGCAAACACGTCCTCCGCCGCGAACAGTCCGGTCAGCGCCAGCGCCGTCGACACCTGGGTGCCGTTCAGCATGGCCAGGCCTTCCTTTGGCTGCAGTACCAGCGGTGCCAGCCCGGCCCGGCGCAGCCCGAGCGCTGCCGGCATCTGCTCACCGTCGACGCGGACCTGGCCCAGTCCCAGCAGCACGCCTGTGAGATGAGCCAGCGGCGCCAGGTCGCCCGAGGCGCCGACAGACCCTTTCGCCGGCACGCAGGGGAGCACGCCGTGCGACGCCAGCGCCACCAGTGCCTCGATCACCTCCCAGCGCACACCGGAATGGCCCTGGGCCAGGCTGCGCGCCTTCAGGACCAGCACTAGGCGCACCACGGCATCGTCCAGCAGATCACCGAGGCCCGAGGCGTGGCTGACCACCAGGTTACGTTGCAGCCGCTCCAGCGCATCGGTCGGAATGCGGGTCTGTGCCAGCGTGCCGAAGCCGGTGTTGAGGCCGTAGACGGCCGCATCCCCGGCCGTCTGTTCGGTGATCACGGCCGCCGCCGCATCGACCGCGCCACGCCGGCCGGCATCCAGGGTCAGGTCGACATCGCCGTCGATGACCGCGCGCAGCGTGCTGAGATCGAGATGGTTGTTGACGATGACACGGACAGGCCCGTCAGCCATTGGGATACCCCAGGGGGTTCGCAAGTGGGAAAAGGCGCTGACGGTAGGGTGCGGCCCGTCCCGCTGTCAATCCGACGCCACGGCCTTCCAGCCGGCCTCGAACTACTGGCAGGCGGCCGCTGCGTTCCAGAAATCGCCCAGATACGCAGCCACACAGGTGTCCTCGGCCTGGTCCTGTGGGCTGCCGGGGCCGGCGGCCGGCTGCAGGCCGCCGAGATTGATCGGACCTTGCTGGCCGCCCTCCTCCTCGTCCTCATCCTCTTCGCCCGTACCGCCCGCTGCGGGCTGCAGGCCGCCGGGCCCGGCCAGTTCACCGATGCTGAAGCCTTCGCCGAACACGTTGGTCTGATAGGGCGCGCCCAGCTCGTTGGTGAAGAACGACGCTCCGCCCGGCCGGTCCAGCTGGCTCTGGGCGCTGCGGATAAGGTCCAGCAGCGTCTCCACATCCGTCGGGAAGCCGAGGAAATCGTCGACCTCCGGCACGAACAGGGTGCCGCCCTGGAAGCCGAAGGGCGGCGATCCGGGTGCCCCGAACCCTCCCGACAGGGTTTCGTTGTTGGTGTCCAGGCCCGAGGCCAGGAAGGGCACGAAGAAGACATCGCTCAAGGCCCCGCCTGCCCCTTCCGCGCCGTCGCCAAGGATCGCGGCGTCCACCACGCCCACGGCCGTCGATCCCCACCAGTTCGCCTGTGCGTCCACCGTGCCGATGCCGTCATGCCGAAGGGCAAAACCGCCATTGCCTTCCAGGAAGTTCTGCTGGACCAACAGCGCGGTGGCTTCCTCCCCGGTTGCGGGATCGGCCGCCGTGCCGATCACGACACGCTCGTAGACCATCACACCGGCGTCCCGGTGCCCGGTGATGTAGGTCTGGAAGACCTCCGTCCGCCCAAAGACGTCACCGCCGAACAGGATGCCGCTCTGGCTGGCCCCGTCGATCTCCAACGCCGTAGGTTCGCCCGCAGTCTCATTGAAGCCGCCAAGGATGAAGTTGTTGTGCACCTTCACCTCGGTTGGGCCGGCCTCCTGCACTTCGTCCGCCTCGCCGATGCGCGCGAACTCGATCCCGTTGCGGCCCTGGTCGCCGCCTTCGATGGCCTCGATCAGCGGGATTTCAGCGTTCCCGTTTTCCGCTAGATCGATGCCGTCGACCGTGATGATGGACTCCCGGATCGTGACGGCCGATCCCGCGCCGATGGTGTCGTCGAAATCGATACCGTCGCCGGTCAGGCCGCTGATGCTGCCGACCGGCTGGAAGGCCTGAAGGTCGCCCAGCGGATCGTCTTCGCC
>JANQQD010000181.1 GCA_028285185.1 Anaerolineae bacterium
GGCGAAGACGATCCGCTGGGCGACCTTCAGGCCTTCCAGCCGGTCGGCAGCATCAGCGGCCTGACCGGCGACGGTATCGATTTCGACGACACCATCGGCCCTGGTCGCCGCCTTCGATGGCCTCGATCAGCGGGATTTCAGCGTTCCCGTTTTCCGCCAGTTCGACCCTGTCGACCGTGATGATGGACTCCCGGATCGTCACGGCCGATCCCGCGCCGATGGCGTCGTCGAAGTCGATGCCGTCGCCGGTCAGGCCGCTGATGCTGCCGACCGGCTGGAAGGCCTGAAGGTCGCCCAGCGGATCGTCTTCGCCGGTCACAGGCTGCTCGCCGGTATAGTCTTCCTCATCGATCAGCGCCTGGCCGTTCAGCGCGATCAAGACAGTACTGTCGTGCACACCGTAGCCGGGCACCGTCTCGGATGAGGCGAAGCGGATGCCGTCGTCATAGCCCGTGATCCGGAGATTGCGGGTGATCTCCACCGCGGACCCGCCGAGAACACCGTTGAACACGATGCCCGCGTCGCCATGGCCGACGATCTCACGGTTGGCGTCGATCGACACCTGAGCACCGCCGGTGATCTCGCCTGCGAAATCCACACCATCGTCGCCACGGCCCCAGCCCGTGCCGCCGGCGACCCCGTCGGCCAGCGCCCAATCCACCCAAGGCGTATCGTCGGAAACCTCCGGCACCAGACCGGCCAAGCCGACGATGTCGGCGGAGAGGCCTAGCTCCGTGGCCAAGTCGGCGAATGTCGATCCGTCTTCCGGCACCCAGCCGTTGCCGGCGATGGTGACGCGGCTGCCCCCCGTGACGTCCGCGAAGCGCACGCCGTCGACCTGTTGGCCCACGATATGGGGGTTCAGGACGACGAGGATGTCCGTCCCGGCGCCGGAAATCAAGCCATCGAAGACGACGCCCGTCAGGCGGCCTTCGATCGCGTTGCCCACCAGCGCCACGGTGGAGTCCAGAACATCGCTGCCGACCTGCACGCCATTCTGCGTGACGCCTTCGATGGCGTTCCCGGAGACGGCGATCAGCGCGCTGTTCGTGAGGTGGCCGCCGGGATCCTCAACGGTCGTGGGGCCAATGGCGACGCCGTGGACATGGCCTTCGATGCGGTTGTCGGCAAGCTGCATGTGGCTGCCGCTCACACCGCCGGAGATCCGCACGCCGTCCGCGGTCTCGGACACCAGGTCGTTGTCGGTCACCTCGATCCCGAAGGTCGGCGCGGCAAGGGGCGTGCCGCTGCCGAACGTCGTGTCGACAAGCCCTTCGAACAGTATGCCGTTGCCTTCGGCAAAGACGCTGTTGTCCACGACAATGAGGCGCGAGGCGCCTGTTACCGATTGAACGATAATGCCGTTGCCGGGATTGGCCTGGATTGGGCCGCCAATCCGGTTTCCCTCGATCGTCACCAAGGCGTTGCCACGAACCGCCTGATCGTCCGGACCGGCGGGGGCCAGCAGGTCGAACAGGCCAATGCCGTCGTCGCCGGACTGGATATCATTGTCGGCGATATCCACAGACGATCCGCCGCCGATGCCGCCCCAGAAGGCGATACCGCGATCTTCCTGACCGCCGCCGCCGCGGATCCGGTTGTCGGCGATGCGAACGCCGGCCGTCCCGCCGGCGTTCGTGTTGACGAACCCGTCGAAGCGGATGCCCATGTCGCCGAACGAAAAAGCTCCACCCCCCGCACCGGTCAGCACGTCGATATCGTTCGAGCCGATCAGCACGTCTGCAGTGCCACTGATTTCGCCGCCGAAGAAGACGCCGTCATGCGTCGTGCCGTCGCCCGCGCCTGGCTGACCGACCGTGATGAAGTTCCCGTCGGCCAGGGTCGCGCCGCCGACATCGATCTCAGAGTCTACGATCGCGCCGGCAAAGTGGACGCCGTCGCCGTCGGCACCGGCCGTATTGCCCGCGTCGATAATGTTCCGCCTGATCGTGACCGTGGAGCCGGTGATCGGGCCACCGTGGAACACGCCATGGACGCCGGTGAAGATGCCGTCATTGTTGCCCGTGATGGTCACGGTCGCGCCGGTGATGGCGCCATCCAGCCGCACACCGATATGGCCCGCGCTGATCAGCGGATTGTTGGCGACGCGGATCTCAGCGCCACCCGATACGGTGCCGGCGACGCGCACGCCGTCATTGTCGACATCCGCGCCGGCACGGATCTCGTTGCCGTCGATCTCCACCAGGCCGCCACCGACAGCGCCGGCCGCCAGTTCGATGCCGTCATCGCCGGCAATGATGCCGTCGCCGGCTGGATCGTCGGGCTCAGCCTCTGCATTGCTTGAAACCCGCAGCGTGCCGGCGTCGATATCGCCGTCCACATGCACGCCGTCTTCGGCCGCGACGATGCGGTTGCCGAGATCGTCGTCGCCGATTTGCACGAGGGTGGTCGCCCCGGTGATCGCGCCGAGCCAGACGCCGTGCCGGCCCACCGCTGACGTCCGGCCGATCAGGTTGTCGAGGATCCGAAGCTGGCCGCCTGCCGACGCAGTGTCGAAAAGGCGGACGCCCGCGCCCTCGGCGTCGATTTCATTGCCTTGCACCAGCACGTCGCCGGCATCGACCGACTGCAGGAAGACGCCGTGGCCGCTTGCCGGCGCATCGGGGTCGGCGCCGGCACTCGCATCGATCACGTTGTCCAGGATATCGACGTCGCCGGTCGCACCGACGCCCGGGTCGACGAAGATGCCGGACCCGCCATTGGCCACGATACCGGCGGCGCCTAGTGGTCCGGCGTTGTTCGAGATCAGCAGCGTGTTGGCGACCGTCGTGAAGGCCGAGACGCCATGGCGGCCGCCTTCGATCAGCGTGTTGCCGTCGATCGTCACCACGGATTGAGAGCCCAGATCCCCGGTGAAGGAAATGCCATCGGCCGCCACACCAGCAATGCGCTGGTTGGCGACGATGTCGATCGTGGAAGCCCCGGTCACAGCGCCGGAGACGGAGATACCGTTCAGGCCACCTTCAATGACGTTGCCGCCGTAATCGCCGTCCGGGCCGATCAGCACGGTCGCGCCGGCCAGCGTCATGGCGAGGCTGATACCGTCTCCGGCCGTGCCGACGATGCCCGCGTTATTGCCGGCGATTACCACCGTTGCATCGCCGATCACCGCCTCGGGCGGCGTCTCCGCCGGCGTGCTGCCGAACTCCACGCCGTCATCGCCGCCGCGGATCAGTGCATTGCCCAGGATCTCCACCCTGGCGCCACCGGAGACGGTCGTCTCGAACTCGATGCCGTCGTCGACCAGCCCCTCGATCCGGACGTTGTCGACGATGCTGAAGGTGCCGCCGCTGATCTCGGCGATATCCAGGCCCTCGACGGCGCCCTCGATGTCGTTCCGGGCGATCTGCACGGTCGCACCCGTGATCGTGCCGTCGAACAGAATGCCGTCGAAGCCGCCACCCGTGATCAGGCCGTTATCGAGGATATCGACGACGGTGCCGTCGATCGTGGTTTCGAATTCGATGCCGTCGCTGGCGGTGCCTTCGATGCGCGTGTTGTGGCTGACGGTAAAGGTCCCGCCGACCAGAGTGTCGACATCGATGCCATCGTCGCCGCCCACGATATGGTTGCCGTCTTCGGCTGTGGGCCCGCCGATCACGACGGTACTGTCGGCTATAGGGCCGCCGTTGAAGAGAACGCCATCGAACCCGGCCTCGATCGAATTATCGGCGATGGTGATCGTGCTGTCGGTGACGGCGAGCAGGAACACAACGCCTTCGTCCGCCGCGGTGATGCCGGCACCGCCTTCGCTGCGATGGCCCCGGATCGTGACGGTCGAGCCTGTGGTCTGACCGCCGAAATCGATACCGTCATCGACCATGCCGTCGATCGTGTTCTCGGCCATCATGACCGTACTGTCGGTGACATTGCCGAAAACGTTGATGCCGTCGAGGAAGCCGGTGATGGTGCTGCCGGTCACGGTCAGCGTCGAGCCACCGATGATGGCACCGGAGATCAGCAGGCCGTCACCGCCGCCGCCCGGGTTATCCAAGACCGCCTCGGTATCTTCGTTGCCGGTGATCCGGTTGCGGTCGATCGTCACCACGGCCCCGCCGCTGATGGCCGTTGTCGCCAGGGGCGGGTCGCTGCCGTCATTGCTCAACAGGGCGATGCCCTCGCCGTCGAGGCCCGTGATGTCGCTGTTGAGCTGGACCAGGAAGGTGCCACCGGTAATGCCCTCGACCACCTGAATGCCGTCATCCGCACCCTGCACCAGGGTGTTGCCGGCAATGGTCACATCGGCGTTGACCTGACGGCGGAAGTCGATGGCGTCGCTGTCTTCAGCGCTGCCGTCACCGATGATCTCGGTATTGTCGGTGATCCTCAGAATGCTGCCGCCGGCGAAGGTCTCGGTGAAATCGATGCCGCTGTCCGTGCCCTGGATCGAGCTGTTGCCGACGATGTCGATCGTCGAGCCGGTGATGCTGGACTGGAAGCGGACGCCGCTGCCACCGTCGCCATCGATGATATTGCCGTCGCCGATGGTAACGGCGGCATCGGTGATCGCCGTGGCGAACAGAACGCCACTGCCGGCGGTGGCGGCGATGCCGTCATTGTTGCCGCTGATGGTCACCGAAGCACCGCTGGAGATGGTCCCAGCCCCAACGAAGCCGATTCCGGCGGCCGCGCCGATGATGTCGTCGTTATCGCGGATCTCGATGACAGCGCCATTGCCGACGGCCCCTCCGAATTCGATAGCTTCGGTGGTGCCGGTAACCAGCGTGTTGCCGCTGACGGTCAGTTGCGCGTTGTCGACCTGACTGACGTCGATGCCGTCGGTGCCGCTGATCTCGCGGTTGGCCGTGATCCGCACCGCCGCCTCACCCTGGATGGCCTGGGCGAAGGCGATGCCGTCTGCAGCATCGCCGGTGCCCGTGCTGACCAGGCGGTTGTCTTCGACCCGCACCAGCGTGTCGAGGTCGGTGATCACGCCCTCGAACAGCAGCGCGGCACCTGCGGCTCCGACGTCGTTGCCAACGATATGCAGATCCTCACCGCCTGCGACCGTGTCGGCGATGCGGATGCCGCTGCCGGCGATGCCGGTCATGACATTGCCGCGGATCAGCGTAACGCCAGTGCTGTTCACAGAGACGATGCCGTCCAGCAGCGTGGCGAACACGTTGCTGTCGACGGTCGCATCGACCGCCGCGCTTGTGGCGGTGCCAAGCTGAACGCCCGTCTCGACACCGGTTCCGGTGAACGTGATCGGGTCGATGTTGACGCCCGTGACCTCCGCATCCGGCCCGCCAGAGGCGTCGACGAGATTGTCTTCGTCCGCCACCACGAAGCCGGCATCGACATCGCCGCCGAAATTGCTGTGGGCGTCGACGGCGCTGACATCGATCGCAGCGCCCGTCGCTCCGGTCACCTTCAGGCCGTCCACCCACAGCTCGACGCTGCCGCCGAACGCTCCGTCGAGCCCGTCCAGGGTGCTGGTGCCGACGACCACGTTGCCGATACCGGTACTGCCGGCCAGATTGACGGCCAGCTGGAGGCTGTTGTGAAACGTGCCGCCGTCCACCACCAGCGCGCCGAAATCCACCAGGCCGTTTACCGTGTCGTCGGCGTGATGGAAGACGCGTGACTCGATGGCGACCAGCTCGTCCGCCGTCGCGCCGTCCACCGCCACACCGTCAAAGGATGCGTCCGTGGCATCGATGATCAGGTCCGGTTCCGGCGTGCCACCGCTGCCCAGTACAACGATGAAGGCGCCCAAATCGCCGTTGATATTGCCGAAATGCGTATTGCCGAGGCTGAAGCTGGACGGACCGCCTGTCGCGATCTGAGAGAGATACAGCCCCGTGCCCCAGGCCGAGGTCGACCCGTCGCCACCGATGGTGACATCGGTGAAGCTGAGGCCATCAGCGTTGCTGTACCCCTGGATGCCGACCAAGGGACCGCCATTGCCGATCCGGTCGATGTCCGCAGGATCGGTGATCGCCTCGTTGAAATAGTCGCCGGTCACGCTGACGCCGGAGAACGCTACCTCGCCCATCGCCTGCGTGCCGGACGGAAAGCCGGTGTCGACGCCGCGCAGCTGGATGCCGTACCGGCCCTCGCCGCCACCGACGATCGTCACGTTCGTCAGGTCGGCATCGCCGTTGAAGAAGAAGAGCTGCAGGTCACCCCGGCCCTTCGATCCGGCCACAGCACTGGACGTGCCATCGCGACCATTGTCTTCCAGCACGGTGTTGGAAATGCCGACATAAGCAATCGGGGATGCGGTGCCGGTCGACTGGCTGCCCTGGATCGCGATCCCGTTCTCATAGAACCCGGTCGCATAGACGTCGTCGATCAGCAGCTGGTCCAATTCGGCCGTGACGTCGGCCAGAATGCCGAACTGCGCCGTGTCGTTCCCCTCGAACCGGAAGCCGGAGATGTCGACCGTACCGCCGCCGGCGATGCCGGTGACATGCATGCCGATGCCCGACGTGATCGAGATCGTGGTCGTGTTGCCCGATCCGTCGCCGACCAGAGTCAGCGCCTTGTCGATCACCACCGATTCCGTGAACGTGCCGGCGCTCGCCGTGACCGTTGCCCCGGCGCCCGAGTCATCGATCGCCGGCTGGATCTGGCCGTAGACCGACTGCGTCGCCGCGCGACCTCCGTCCCCGTCGAGGTCCGTCGTCACGTACCGGTCGAACGTGTTGCCGGCGGTCATGAGGTCATCCAGCGAAGGCACGCCGGCCGCCCCATAGGCGCCGATATGTACCGGGTTGTCCTGGAAACTGTTACCGGTGATGGTCCGTGTCGCGGTACCGCCCAGGCCCAGGGCCTCGAACGCGCTGTTGGCGAAGGTGTTGCCGTCGATCGTCACACCGATCGGGCCCGACGGCCCATCGTGCGACATGCCGACATTGTTGGCGTCGAACACGTTGCCCTGGACCACGACATCGTCCGACTGCGGATTGATGTAAACGCCCGTCGCCCAACCGGTGAAGCTGTTGTTGACGATATCGATATCCGTGACGCCGGCCGACGAGGTGACGATGCCCCGCGCGCCACCGAACCCGCCGGTGCGCGAGAAGATCGTGTTCTCGATCGTCACGCCATCGGCGTTGTTGTTCAGATAGACGCCCGCCGTCTCGCCCAGGATCGATGCGCCCTCGGCGATCGTGAGGCCGGCGATGGTCACGCCACTGACACCCGCATCCACCAGGATGCCGCCGGCGATTTCGCTTTCGTCGCCGCGCACGCCGGTGTTCGGGTCGATCAGCTCGTTGTTGGCGCCGGCCAGCGTCAGGCTCCTGTCGATCACGACAGTCTCGGCGAAGGTGCCAGCCGCCACGGTGACGGTCGGCATGACGCCTGCGATGACGTTGTTGGCGACGTCAATACCCTGCTGCACCGACCCGCCGGCACCCACATTCACAGTTGTGGCAACACCGCTGTCCGGAGTGGCCGTGTCGCCTGACAAGGAGCCGTCGATCTGCAGCGTACTGCCGAGATTGATGGTTTCTGCCAGTAGCCCGACATTCGCCGGCCCGTTGGCCGATGCCGAAGCGTTGTCGCCGCTGATGGTCACGCCCGCCTGGATGTCGATCAGGCTGCCGGGGGGCGCAAGCCCGCCAAGCGCATCGTCGGCGATCACGTTCAGGTCCGTGCCGCTGGTCCAGGTGACCGACGCGCCCGTCTGGAAGGTGATGATCGGCTCACCCGCGCCTGCACCGCCCACGCTGGCGTTCAGCGTCACGTCGTTCAGCGCCAGCAGCGCCGACAGCGTGACATCCGGCAACAGGCCGACGGCCGGCGCCGCGCATCCCGGGCCGAACTGGCAGACATCGATCACCAGCGGGTCGATCAGCAACTCGCCATAGGTACCGTTGGGCGCCGACGTGTCGACAGTGCCGCCGAAGGCCAGTGCGGCGCCCGAGACCTCGACGAACCCACCGTCGCCTGATGCCTGGCCGCCGCGGGCGGTGATCGTGCCGTGGAAATGGGCTTCCTCATTCGCCCAGGCGATTACCGTACCGCCGTTGCCGGCTTCCGTGGCATCGGCGGCGGCCGTGGCCCCCGCCTCGAAGTACACGATGTCGGCCGTGGGGATGAAGCCATCGGACTGGAAGGCATCGTCCATCACGATGGTGGTACCCGAACGGCCACCGGACGCCGGCGCGCGATAGGCCAGCGCATCCGTGGGCGCATGGGCGCCGCCGCCGGCAGCACCGCCGATCAAGGCCGTCCCGCCGCCCGCCCGGCCGGAGACGTCGACAACCGCCCCGTCCGCAAGCCGCACGGTGTCGCCCAGCACATGCACGGTGCCACCGGTCTCACCGGCATCGTCGCCCGTGGCATCGATGGTCCCGGCCACCGTGACCGCGCCGACATCGCCGCCCACCAGGGCCACCTGGCCGTTTCGCGCCTCGACCGACCGCGCCTGGACCACACCGTCGAGATTGATGACCGTGTCGATCACGCCGGCTGCAGCATCGGCCGTCAGGATCACCTGGCCACCATCGGCGAGGATGGTACCGTCGTTGATCACCAGAGCGTCCAGCGGACTGCCCGCCGCGTCCACCGGCCGGGCGGTCGTCGGATCGGTGATCGTGAAGTTCACCAGCCCATCGCCGTAATAGTCCAATGCGAAACCCTGGCCACCGCCCAAGATGACCACATCAGCAACGATGGCGCCGGCATTGCGGGCGCCAGGCCCGACCAGAGCCGCCAGACCGCTGGCGCTGATGGAGCCATGGTTCTCGACCACTGCCGTCGGATCGCCTGCTATGCTGAAGTCCAGCCGGCTTTCCATGAAATCCCGGTTCATGATGTCGAGCGACGTGGCGACGATCGACGCCACGTCGATATTTGCCTCCGGTCCGAACACCACGCCGGCTGGGTTGGAGATGAAGACCTGACCATTGGCGGTCAGCGTACCCAGAATCTGCGAGGCGTCGCCGGACAGCACGCGATTCAGCGCAGCCGCGAGCGCGGACGGCTGGATGAAGTCGACACTCTCATGCGCTGCGATGTCGAAGGTCTGCCATTCGATGACGACCCGGTCCGATCCCTGCCGAATGGTAACGGAGTTGTCGCCGTAGATGATTTCCGCCTCGCCTTCGACAACTGTTCCGTCCGTCGGCAGCGCCAGCGCCAGATCAGTGACAAGAAGGTGACCGCACAGAGCGGCGGCCGTGAGCGCAGTCGTGCCGGCGACCGCCTTGCGCAAGGCATACGCGCGTGTCGAACGCCGAGACCCGACCCGATGGGTGCCGCGATCTCGCCGTTCGGCCGTAGCGGGATGGAAGGATCCACCGGCTCGGCTGTTGTCCACAGGACTCTTGCGACGGATCGCCACGATTTTACCTTTCCCTGTTATCGCCTACCCTGATATCCGACAGGGAGGCGAGACGCCGCACGCGCGAGCCCATCGCGGATCGACCGTCCGACCATAGACTTCTCCCGACGCCACTAAAAGAAACATTAAATTTTATGTTTATTCTCGACAAATAGCGACGTCAATATATTTTTAATCTCTTAGCCGGTGGTGATGTCAATGCCATTTATTCAGAAATGGCAGCGCCAATTGCCTGCGCGTATCTTTGTCGGTTTCGGGGCTTTTACTTTAACCATTTTTCGTCTTGAAAGGCCTCCGACTTTTGGAATCGGCAATTCCGGCCGCACGGAATGGGGATTGATTGCCGCAGCGCGCAATATCGGTATCCCGATTCGGCCACCGGATCGGGATGCCGATGCAACACCGCGAAGCCGAAAACCGAACTCCGGAATTTCAGTGCGCGTCGGAACATTGCCCCCTTACAATTTGACAGGCTGTCGCGATCTTAGGCAAGAGTCCGTACGATCGCGAAGACGTTATTTGGCGCGATAGCAACGACGCCTCCACGCAGTCGACGCCAAGCCATCGACAGGAGGGCTGAGATGTCGGACGTCCTGGACCGCGGGGAGCCGCCCTTAGGCTTGCAGATCCGCTGTGGCCGTCCGCCATCAGCGTTGCGGCCGGGCGGCTGACGGCAGCGGGAACGCTGGTCGGCGGCGGCGCTTGGCGCAATCATGGGACGACTTCAATCCCGTACCTTCGTCTGGCGGTTCGACAGTCCGCCTGGGGCCGTCTGGCCCGCGCTGGCCGACACGGTGCGCGTGAATGAATGCGCCGGCCTGCCGAAACACACGATCGAAGAGCAGGCCGAACCTGACGGTTCGGTCCGCTTCATTGCACGGACCCGCAAGGGCCCCATCGCCCTGGAATGGGAAGAGATCCCCGTCGAATGGGTCGCCAGCCAATGGTTCCGCCACGAGAGGGTGTTCACCAAAGGTCCCCTGCGCAGCCTCATTGCCACGTTGCGCTTGGAGCCCGACGGGTCGGGTGCGATCGGCCGCTACACATTGGAAGCGTCGGCGCGCACCCTGCTGGGCCGCGCCACTCTTGCCACCGGCTTCTTCCCGTCCGCACAGCGGACCTTCACCCATTTGGCCGACCTGGCCCGGGATTGGGCGGCGGGCCGCCGGGCCAGCGCGTTCGAGGCGAAGCCCATCGATCTGGAAGACACCGAGCGCCGTCGTCTGGCCGGGATCGTCGAGAGCATCGAGGCGTCGGGCAACGGCCACGGGCTGGCCCCACGGCTGGCCGATCACCTGATTTCGGCCATGGAAAGCGAGCTGACGCGGCTGCGGCCGCTTGAGCTGTCCGCAGCCTGGGGGTGCGCGACGCGCGACGCGATCGAGCTCTGCCTGCAGGGCGTGGTGGACGGCCTCTTGGACCTGCGCTGGGACCTGCTGTGCCCGCGCTGCCGCGGCGCCAAGATGACGACACCCAGCCTGGACCGGCTGCCTACGGCCGCCCATTGCGGAAGCTGCAACATCGCCTATGACCGCGATTACGCGCGCAATGTGGAGGTAACTTTCCGGCCCGCGGCCTGGCTGCGGCCGATCACCGACGGCGAATTCTGCCTGTTCGGTCCCATGTCCACGCCGCATATCAGGGCACAGCTGGCGGTCGAGGCGGGCGGAACCCGTGAGCAGGCACTCCACCTTCCGCCCGGCGACTACCGCCTGCGGACGCTTGAGATCGGCGGGGAGTGCGACATCGCCTTGGCCGGCGGCGCGCTGCCGACGGTCGTGCTGGCCGACGGCACGGTCAGCGCGGGCGATCCGGCACCCTTAGGCACGCTGCGGTTGATCAATGGCGAAAGCCGACGCCGCACGGTGGTGATCGAAGACCGCACCTGGCAGCGCGACGCGCTGACCGGCGATCGTGTAATTGCGCTGCAGGCCTTTCGCGACCTGTTCCCGGACACAGGCTTCCGCCCCGGTGACGAAGCGGCGATCTCGCAGGTGGCGTTGATGTTCACCGATCTGAAGTCGTCCACCGCGCTCTACGAGCGGATTGGGGATGCATCGGCCTATGCCCTCGTGCGCGCCCATTATCGCTTTCTGATCGACCATATCCGCGCCCATGACGGCGGCGTGGTGAAGACAATCGGCGATGCCGTCATGGCGGTGTTTGCCGAGCCCCGACAGGCAGCCGCAGCTGCACTGGCCATCCAGCGATCGGTTGCGACCTTCAATCGTGACCAGCCGGGCGAACCGCTATCGATCAAGCTGGGGCTGCATGCCGGCCCCTGCGTGGCCGTGACGCTGAACGGACGGCTCGACTATTTCGGACAAACCGTAAACATGGCGGCGCGCTTGCAGGGCCAGAGCGCAGGCGGCGACATCGTTCTGTCGGGCGCGGTCCGGACCGATGCAGGCGTCAGCGGCCTTCTTCAGGACATGGAAATCCGGGAGGATCAGTGCTCGCTGAAGGGTGTCGCAGAACCGGTGGCCTTTTATCGCATTCCGTCGACGGCATTCGTCGGCGGTTGACGCGATACCGGCCTTAATCCGTTCCACTGCGGACCGCACGCCAACTGGCGAACGCGAGGCGAACAGGCTACTTTCAAGCGTTCGATTGGGTAACCGTGTCGCATGGCTGCTGGACTTGATATCGACGCTTGGTTGAAGCAACTGGGCCTGGACGAATACGCGGCGGCGTTTCGCGAACACGCCGTCGATGGGCAGGTGCTGCTGCAACTGACGGACGACGATCTTCGCGAGATCGGCGTGGCCCGCGTCGGGCATCGGCGACTTCTGCGCAACGCCATCGCGGCGCTGGCCGACCCCATGCGTGAGGCGGAGGTTCCCGCCCGACCGCTGACGACGATCGGCGATGCCGTCCCGACGCCGGAGGCCGGGCTGGTCGGCGAGGCGGAGCGACGGACGCTCACGGTCCTGATCTGCGATCTGGTCGGGTCGACGGCGATGGCGGCCGAGCTCGACCCGGAAGAGCTGCGCGAGATCATCCGCCATTTCCAGGAAGCTTGCGGCGAAGCGATCACACGCTTCGGCGGGCATGTCGCCAAGCATATGGGCGACGCGGCCCTCGCCTATTTCGGCTATCCCCAGGCGCGGGAGAACGAGGCCGAATGCGCCATTCGGGCGGGGCTGGCGGTGGTCGACGCCGTGCGCCGCCTCCCCTCCGCCACCGGACGGCCGCTGGAGGTGCGCATCGGCATTGCGACCGGTCTGGTGGTCGTCGGCGATCTTGCGACCCAGGGCGGCGAAAGGGGCCGCGCGGCCATCGGCGACACACCCAACCTCGCGTCTCGGCTGCAGATGATGGCCGAGCCCGACAGCATCCTGATCAGCGCCATGACCTGCAGGCTTGCCGGCGGACTGTTCGATTATGAGTTCCTCGGCCAGTACCCGGTCCGCGGCTATCCCGAACCGATCGATGTCTGGCGCGTGGTGGGAGAGCGGGCCGTCGAAAGCCGGTTTGCCGCAACCCATCCGAAAGCCGTCGGCCGCATGATCGGCCGCACGCAGGAACGCGCGCTTTTGGTCGAGCGGTGGTCGATCGCGAAATCGGCGGAGGGCCAGGCACTGCTGCTGGCTGGGGAGCCTGGCATCGGCAAGTCCCGCCTGGTGCGCGACCTGCTGGAACAGGTGGAAACGGACCCGCATTTCAAGCTCGCCTACCAGTGCTGGCCGCATTACGCCGACAGCCCCTTCTATCCGGCGATCCGGCAGATTGAGCTGTCCGCCGGCTTCAAGCCGGACGATCCGGCGGGCACCCGTCGGGACAAGCTGAAGGCGCTGCTGTCGGTCGTTCCTGCCACGGTGGCGGATCTGGACAGCTTCGAAATCCTGCTATCGCTGAGTGACCGCGAAGCGGATGCTGGCGAGGTCGTGCCGGAACGCCTGCACCAGCAGGTCATGACGGCCCTGGTAGAGCGGGTTGTCGAGGCGGCGCGGATCAAGCCGGTGCTGTTCGTGGTGGAAGATGCGCACTGGGCCGACCCGTCCACACTCGACCTGATCAGCCAGATCATCGCGCGGATCACGGACGCAGCCGTGATGGTGGTCGTGACCTACCGGCCGGACTTCCAGTGTCCCTGGACGACGCTGCAGAACGCGACGCTGCTGAAGCTCAGCCATCTGACCCGTGCGCAGACGGGATCGATGATCGTCAGTGCGCTTGGCGGACGACGGCTGCCCGAAGCCGTGTTCGACGAAATCGTCGAAAAGACCGACGGCGTGCCGCTGTTCATCGAGCAGGTGGTGGAATCGATCCTTGAGTCCGACAGAATGCGGGAGGTCGACGGCCGACTGGAGCCTGTCGAAGGCCATCTGCGCGTGACCGTGCCAGAGACGCTGACCGACACGCTGCTGTCCCGTCTGGACCGGGACGAAGCTGCCAAGCAGGTAGCTCAGGTGGCATCGGTCATCGGACGCGAATTCTCTTACCCGGTTCTGGCCCGCCTTATGACGGAGCGAGAGACTCAGCTGCGCGCGTCGTTGCAGCACCTCCTGGATACCGGGCTGATCGTTCGGGAGCACAGCCCGTATCTGGAAATCTACGCCTTCAAGCACGGCCTGCTGCACGAAGCCGTCTACAACACGCTACTTCTGCGCACCCGCGAAGATCTGCATCGCCGCGTGGCGGAGTGCATCGCCGAGATGCTGCCGGAAGTGGCGGAAACACAGCCCGAGGTCCTTGCCCGCCACTACACCGAGGCGCGCCGCGTCGACCGCGCCTGTGCGCTGTGGCTGGAGGCGGGAAAGCGGGCGACCCGGCGGGGCGCCTATGGCGAGGCGCGCGCCCATCTGGATGCGGGTCTGTCGCTGGTCGAACCGCTGCCGGATGACGAAGCGCGGGCGGAGCTCGAACTGCCGCTGCAGATCATTCTGGCGGAAACGCTGCGGTCTGCCCGGTTCACCGGGGGTGACGACGCGCGCGAAAGCTGCCGCCGGGCGCGGCAGCTGTGCAACCGCCTTGGCGAGCGGCGAAAGCTGATCAAGGTGCTGCGGCTGGAATTCGGCATCAACTTCAACCGCCCGGACCCCGACGGGGCCATGGCCGTGGCCGACGAGGCCTTCCGGCTCGCCCAGCAGCATGACGACCCGATCGCCCTGTTGCTGGGCGAATCCTTCTCCGGCTGCATGTCCTTCTTCCGCGGCCGGCTGCAGACAGCCCAGCAGCATCTGACGCGCGCGCTCGACGTCGGCCCGCGCCTGCAGGACGCGCAGGACCTAGCAAACCTGCAATATCCGTCGACGCCGCTGACCTATCTTGCCTGGACCGAGATGCTGCTGGGCGAGGTCGGGCGCGCCCATGGCCATATGGAAGAGGCGATCGAGGTGTCGACCGTGCAGTCGACCTTCACGCTGTCGCTCACGCTCGCCAATGCCTCTCTGATCTGCCAGACCGGCCGCGACTACGACCGGCTGAATGGCTGCCTGGACCGGCTGGAAGGGCTGGCTGAAGCCCGCGGGATTCCCTATTGGCTGAACCTTGTGGGCTTTCATCGCGGCTTCTTCGCCACCTTCGACGATCCGGAGTCGAACGGGCTCAATATGATGACCCAGGCGATCGAAACCTTCCGCGTGAACGCTGTCGAGATCGAGATCCCGTTCTACCTGACGCTCTATGCGGAGCGGTTGGCCGCGGCCGGCCGCACCGGTGAAGCTCTGGCCGCCTTGAGCGAGGCAGTCAGCCGTATCAAGCGGACGGGCGAGCAATGGTGCCTGCCGGAGGTGTTGCGGCAGCAAGCGAAGCTGTTGCGCCCGACGGCCCCAGCCCGGGCCGACGTGATCGCAAAGGAGGCCCTGGACCTTTCGCGAGAACAGGGGGCGGCGCTGTGGGAGCTGCGGCTGGCGGAGGACCAGGCGGCCGCCCGCTCCGGCGCTGGGCCCGACGACCCCGGACGCCAGTGGATCGCCGATGTCCTGGCGCGCCAGCCCGGTCTGCTTGCACTCACATCGCCGGAGACGCGAGGATGAGACACCCGATCGCAGCTGCCTTGGCCGGTCTTGCCTTTACGGCGATGGCCATACCTGCGCCAGCCCAGCCCTTCAAGGCGTATCCGGTGGACGAGGCCGGGGAAGAGCCGGAGCTGCAAGCGCTTCGCGATAGCCTGCTGGAGGCGGTGCGGCGTCGCGATACCGATGCGGTGGTGGCACTGGCGGCCCCGGACATCGTGCTCAGCTTCGGTGGCCACTATGGCACCGAAACCCTGCGCCAGTGGCTGGACGGCGACTCTGACGTGCCGTGGGCCGGCCCGGTCTATTGGCAATGGCTGCAGGACGTGCTGGAACTCGGCGGCATGTGGTGGGGTCCGACCAGAGAGACCGACCCCCAATTCTGCGCCCCCTACACGTTCTACGCGGAATATCCGGCAGACATCGACCCGTTCGACGTGATCATGATCATCCGGGACGACGCGCCGCTGCACAGCGGCCCCGGCCCCGAGCATCCCGTGATCGCCACGCTCAGCTACGATATTGCAGAGGTCTTCGAACAATACCCCAGCCCGGCGACGGACGACCTTACCGACCCCTATTGGGTCAGTATTCGGACGGCCGACGGCGCCCACGAGGGGTATGTCGTGTCGACGGATCTCCGATGGCCGGTCGACTACCGCGCCTGTTTCAGCCGCGATCCTGAATCCGGTGCGTGGATCTGGGAGTCGTTCCTCGGCGGCGATTGACACGGACCTGAACCTGAGAGCGTCGCCGAAGCCAAGGGCATCCGGCGACGCTGCAGGCGCCAAGCCCCACTCTACCGGCCAGCCGGTGCCGTGATTGAGGGCGGTGGCAGCGGAACAGAGATCCCGCGTGCGCTCGGCTGGGGAACGACAAGCTGATGGACAACCGGCGGCGGAGGTGCTGAAGGCGCCGTCGTCAGGCTGGGGCCACTGCTGCCGGGGAACGCGCAATAGCCCGGCAACAGCAACCTCGCTTCGACGCGGGGGACGAGATCGCAGACAATTCCCCCGCTGTCTTCGACACAGACGCGGCAATCGTCGAAATCGTTCGGCCCATCGCAATCCACAGTGTAGCTGGTTCCCGGAACGTTCAAATCCGGGCAGATCACCGTTGCGCTGGCAAATCCAATCGGCAGGAATGCTACCGCCGCCACGCCAACTGAAATAATGTATCGAATACTCATTGCCATCTCCTGGTTCCCAATAATCCAGAAGGCTGAAATACGACAAAAACTATGCGTCATCAGTGACCAACATCACCTCTACCACTCTAAGTCCTTAACGCAATTGATCAACAGTATCCGTGTTGGAACGGCAAAGCCTACAAGCTTCGACGCCAAAAAAGCGTCGCCCCTCCGCGGCAGTTCGCGGAGGGGCGGCTTCGCGCCTCGAGGGCGCCGCGGGAGGGGAGCAGCGAGCCCCCTCCCAAGCGGATGCGCTTAGTAGCGGGAGGCGTATTCGCCGCCGCAGCCGACCTGGCTGCCAGCCACCGCGCCGGTCGCACCGCCCAGCAGGCCGCCAGCGGCGATCGCCGTGGCATTCCCACCGGCCAAGAGGCCGATCGCGGCACCGCCAGCGGCACCAATCGCCGCACCGGCGGCCGAGTTCTGGGAGTGGCAACCACGGGCCACGCCACCGGAACCGGCGCAAGCGCCAAGAAGAACGGCAGTGACGGCGATCACAGAGATCTTGCTAGCGAAGCTGGTCATTTCGAAGTCCTCCTCATTGTCTTGGCCCCACCCTGGGTGCCCCGTGACTTACTAACGCCAATCTAAGTGTTCGCAGGTCGCTTTGCTGTGGCGACCATCACAGGGTGCATTTTTTTTTGGAATCGGCGTATCACTCGGCAAGAACGATCATCCGGCAAGGATGGAATCCTTGCTTTCAGCGCTTTGGTGAGACGGTGCCGCGCCGGCGCATTTGACCCTGTCGGCACCCAAGGGCCGCCATTTCGAGGTGACACGCCGATGAGTTATGACGGTCAGGACCGTGGCGATGCCGACGCCTATGCCCGCTATTTCGCCGGCATGGACAAGACGATGCAGCAGAAGCTCGCCTTCGTCGCCGGACATGTGCTGCTCGACCCCGGTGCACGCGTCGCCGATATGGGATGCGGATCGGGGTTCGGGTCTTACCAACTGGCGCTGGTGAACCCTGCCATCCGGGTGATCGGCGTCGACATCAATGCTGAGAGCATCGCCCAGGCCCGCGCCCGCTACCGGCTGCCCAATCTGGACTTCGTCGAAGGCGACGCCGGGCAATCCCTGTTCGCGGACGCACCGCTCGACGGCATCCTGACCTCGTCCACCCTGCACCACATCTACACGTTCAACGACTACGACAGGGCCGCGGTGACGCGGGCCCTGGCGGCCCATCTGTCAGACTTGAGGGACGGCGGGCTGCTGATCATCCGCGACTTCGTGGCACCGCCGGCCCCCGAGATGGTGCTGCTGGAAGTCGAAGATGCGGCAACCGACCGGCAATCCGTCACCGGCATGTCGGATGCGGATCTGCTGGCCGCCTTCGCCCTCACCGCCCGGCCGTTGGACCGACGCGCCGGCCCCGGCTTCTTCCTGGAAGAGGTGACAAGCCTGCGCGCCGGCTGGCGCCGCTTCCGCCTGCCGCACAAATGGGCCGCGGAGTTCGCCCTGCGCAAAGACTATCGGGAGGATTGGGAGACAGAACTGCTGGAGGAATACACCTATTTCACGGCGGACGAGTTCGTGTCGACCCTGTCGGCTCTGGGTGCGCGCGTGGTCCGTGGCGGTCCCTATTGGAACCCTTGGATCGTCGCCAATCGCTTCGCAGGCCGATTTCGTCTGACGGACGAGATGGACCGGCCGCTGCCCTGGCCAGCGACCAACTTCGTCGCCGCCGCCCAGCGTGTGCCAAGGCGCGCAAGCCTGCGGCTCACCGAGAAGCGGCCCTCAGCCTCTTCGCCCAGCTATCTCAAGCTTACGGCAGCGGTCGACACGATGACCGGCCAGGTGTTCGACCTTGTGCAACGGCCCGGTCCGGTCACCGATCTGTTGCCATGGCGGATCGGCGACGACGGCCGCTTGCGCATTGTCGCCCGCCACGGCTATCCGCGCCCGATCGTCAACGCCGTTCCGCGGGGCACCCCTAACCTGGAGGACGACCACCGCTCCGGCCATGTCGTCGAGCCCATCTCAGTGGCATCGCCGGTGGCCGAAGGCCCGGAGATGGACATGGCCCTTGCGGCTCGGGCCGGGCTGGAACGCCAATGCGTCGGCTGCGTCACCGACGGTCTGACCTACTATCCCTCGCCCGGTGGGATCGACGAGCAGGTGTCGTCACGGTTCGTACAGCTCACCGCGGATCTGCCGGAGACCCTCGTAGACCCGGTCGTGTCCGGTTTCTCGACCGCCGGCAGCGCGCGCATGATCGACGCACAGAGCCTGTTGCGGGCGACCCAAGTCGGCATGCTGGCCGAGGCGCGCCTTGCCCTGAATATTTACGCGCTGATGGCCGATCACGGCATCGCACCCGAGCCGTGGATCGGCGACGCAGTGGTCCCAAACGTGCGCCCGGCCGGCCACCCCCACCTGCCCGAGGCGCATCTGGCCGATCTGCTGGGCGGCGATGAGGATCGACGCTTCCGCCTGACGGATGATCGCGCCGGCTACTTGCGGGTCATCCGGTCGACCTTCGTCGACCAGACGGTGGAAAACGGTCTCGCCACAACGCTGGCGGCCGAAGATCGGGAATTCGTGCTGCCGGCCGCCACCAGCGCCAACACGGCCGTGATCCTGCCGCACCTGACCGATGCGGACGGCACGATGCGGGTGGGGCTGGAAAGCCAAGTCCTACCCGTGCCCCAGTTCCAGGGCGGCGACGGGCGCATCCTGACCGCGCCGGCTCTACGCCTTCCATCGTCATTGACGACCCTCGATGACGTGGCGATCCATGCCAGGAAGGCCCTATCGCTGCCGGACGACGCCGCCGTCGTCCGCCTCGGCGCGTCCTATTTCGCCAGCGTCGGCCTTACGCCAGAACGGGTGTTCGTGTTCGCCGCCGATGCCTCAGCCGCCGCGCCCGGCGAGCTTACCTTTGTGCCGATCGACGAGCTGCTAGCGAGGCGCCGCCAACTGCGCGACGGGCACCTGCTAATCGCCCTGTTCCGCCTTGCCCACGCGCTGGCAATCGGGCCTGGAGACCAAGCCGTGACTATATCCGCGTGAGCTAAAGCACACTCTCGATCACAGACGGCCCGCGGGGCGACGGGCTCGCGGATCTTTGAACGGTCCTCCCGGGCGATCTTTACTAAGGTAAGCTGGTTCCCCATCTAGCAGCGACCTGCCGCCGCCGATCCTTGGCTGCGGCCGGATGGGCGTCAGCCAGAACAAGAGCCACAGGAGGCGTAAGCATGTCCCTCAGGATCGGTAGCGAGGCTCCCAACTTCACCGCGGAGACGACGCAAGGCTCCATTTCTTTCCATGACTGGATCGGTAGCGGCTGGGCGATCCTGTTTTCGCATCCGAAGGATTTCACGCCGGTCTGCACCACAGAGCTCGGCTACATGGCCGGCCTGAAGCCGCAGTTCGAGCAGCGCAACTGCAAGATCATCGGCCTCAGCATCGACCCCGTCGGCAATCACGAGGCGTGGTCGAAGGATATCGAAGAGACCCAGGGCCACGCCGTGAATTACCCGCTGATCGGCGATCCGCAGCTTCAGGTGGCCAAGCTATACGACATGCTGCCGGCGGGCGCCGGCGACACGTCGGAAGGCCGGACAGCCGCGGACAACGCCACGGTGCGCTCGGTGTTCGTGATCGGGCCGGACAAGAAGGTCAAGGCGATGCTGACCTATCCGATGAGCACGGGCCGCAATTTCGACGAGGTGCTGCGGCTCTTGGACTCCTGCCAGCTCACGGCCAAGCACCAGGTGGCCACGCCAGTGAACTGGAAGCAGGGCGAAGACGTGATCATCGTGCCCGCCGTGTCGGACGAGGATGCGAAGAAGAAGTTCCCCGACGGCTGGAACGCGCCGAAGCCGTATCTCAGGATCGTCCCAGAGCCGGGCGATTGAGGCGGTCCGACGTAATTGGTCTGATAGTTATAGGCAGGGCCCTTCGGGGCCCTGCCGCTTTCTCAGTCCAGTTCTACCCGCCCATCGCCTGTTCCCAGACATCATGGGTCCAGGCGCCTTCAGGCGCTTCCGTGATCACCGGGTCGCTCTCGCCGCTCAACAGCACGTCGACGGTGCGGTCGAAGGCGGCGGGGTCCAGCCAGCCGAGCTGGTCGGGCTCGGCCGTGATCAGAGTGGCGATGTTCTCCATCTGGCGCTGCTGCACCTCGAAGGTTGCCGCACCGGCCGGGTCATATTCGACGATGATCTCCGCGGCCTCGTCGACATTCTCAATGGCGTAGGCCCAGCCTTCGGCCGAGGCGGCAATGAAGCGGGCCAGTCGATCCACGTATTCCGGGTCTTCCAACTGTTCCGTCGTGGCATAGAGGCCGTCTTCCAGCGTGGCCACGCCCTCGTCCTCATAGAAGAAGGTGACCAGCTCATCCTCTGGGATGCCGGCGTCCACCACCTGCCAGTACTCGTTATAGATCATGGTGCTGATGCAGGCGGCCTGCTGTTGCAGCAGCGGGTCGACGTTGAAGCCCTGGCGCAGCACTGTGACGTCCGGGTCGGCACCGCTGGTCGACAGGCCGAGCTGGCTCATCCACGACAGGAATGGATATTCGTTGCCGGCAAACCAGACGCCCAGAGTCTGGCCGGCGAAGTCTTCCGACGATGCCACGCCGCTGTCGGCGCGGCAGGTCAGCATCATGCCCGACCGGTTGAAGAACTGGGCCACGTTCACCAGTGGCACGCCGCGCTCCCGGGCCGCCAGGGCCGCCGGCATCCATTCGATGATCACGTCGGCACCGCCGGCGGCGATCACCTGCGGCGGCGCGATGTCCGGCCCTCCCGGCAGGATGGTCACGTCCAGGCCGTGCGCTTCGTAGAACCCCTTTTCCAGCGCCACGTAATAGCCGGCGAACTGCGCCTGGGTGACCCATTTGAGCTGGATCGTGAATTCGTCCTCAGCCGCCGCAGCGCCGGTGCCTGCCAGCAGCGCCAGTGCCGCCGTCGTCGTCACGAGTGCCTGTCTCATAGTGCCTCTCCTGCCTTTCTTGGTGGGGATCATGTATTGGCCTTGCGTTGCGACGGGTGCCAGAACGTCGTCTTGCGTTCCAGCAATGCCAACAGGCCATAAGAAATCGAACCGGCCAAAGCCGCAACGGCAATCGTCGCCCAGACCTTGTCGACGTTCAGGCGCTGCACCTCGGTGGAGATGCGAAAGCCCATGCCGTAGATCGGCGTGCCGAAGAACTCCGCCACGATGGCGCCGATCAGCGCGAGCGTTGAGTTGAGCTTCAGCGCATTGAACATATGCGGCAGCGCCGTGGGCAGCCTGAGCTTCACCAGCGTCTGGCCATAGCTGGCGGCATAAGACCGCATCAGGTCGTGTTCCATGGCACTGGCGGCCTGGAGGCCGGCCGTGGTGTTCACCAGCATCGGAAAGAAGGTCATGACGACCACGACCGCGGCCTTGGAGTGCCAGTCGAACCCGAACCACATCACCATGATCGGTGCGATGCCGACGATGGGCATGGCGCTGACAAGGCTGCCCAGCGGCAGCAGCCCGCGCTGCAGGAAGGGTGAGCGGTCGATGGCCACGGCCGTCAGGAACCCCGCACCGCAGCCCATCAGGAATCCCGGCACGGCGGACCGGATATAGGTCTGCTCGAAATCGACCCACAGGGTCGCGAGATCGGCCATGAAGGTGGCGTAGATCACGCTGGGGGCCGGCAGCAGGATCTGCGGCACGGCAAAGCCGACCGTGAAGATCTCCCAGAAATACACCAGCATGCCGCCGAACACGGCCGGTACCAGGATCATGGTGATCCGGCCGGGTAGCGCCGACAGCCGCTCCATCGTCACCCAGAGCAGCCCGCAGATCAGCAGCAGCACGGTCCACGCCGCGGCACCGTTCCACCGGAACCCCAGCCCTTCGTGCAGACGCAGCAACAGCAGCAGCCCGGCGAGAAAGCCCGCGGCACCCAGGGCCGCGGTGCTGACGATCCGCCCGCCCTTGTCCGGCATCGCCAGCCCGGCGACGAGCAACACGAGCGCAAGCCCGGCGACAAGGGCATGACCCCCGTCTTCAATCAGATACCCCGGCCCATCGTCCATGACCCCGGCCGGCAGCATCATCACTATGGCCGCCAGCGGCACCACGAGGAGGAGCGGATAGAGCCGTGCCGCGGTCATCGGCGCCCCCCATGGGCGGCGACAACCATCTTCTCCGCAGCCGTTACCGCGAACACGCACAAGAGCGCCAGCACGGCCGACATGACCAGCGCCGACCAGAGCTGCACCATCTGGCCGTAATAGGATCCGGTGAGCAGTCGCGCCCCCAGCCCGGCTTGGGCGCCTGTCGGCAATTCCCCGACGATCGCGCCCACCAGGGCCAGGGCCACGCCAACCTTGAGGCTGGGGAACAGGAACGGCATGGAGGCCGGCCAGCGCAGCTTCCAGAACGCCTGGGACCGCGTCGCGCTATAGGTGCTGAGCAGGTCGAGCTGCAGCGGGTCGGGCGAGCGCAGGCCCTTCACCATGCCGATCGCGACCGGAAAAAAGCTGAGATAGGACGAGATGATCGCCTTCGGGATGACGCCGGTCAGCCCGATATTGCCCAGCACGACCACGATCATCGGCGCGATCGCCAGGATCGGAACGGTCTGCGAAGCGATCACCCAGGGCATCAGCGACCGGTCCAGCGTGCGCACATAGACCATGGCGACAGCGATCACGATCCCCAGCACCGTGCCCATGGCGAAGCCCAGCATGGTCGAGCTGAGCGTCACCCAGCTGTGAAAGATCAGGCTGCGCCGGCTGGAGATCTCGCGTTCGACCGTGTTCTGCCAGATATCGGTGAACACCTGCACGGGCGTTGGCACGACGGGTCGGTCCATGGACCATGTGGCGTCCAGAAGCTGCTCAAACGTCCAGTCAGGCCCCTGGCGCTCGAGCATCTCGATGCTGCGCGGCGCATTCATGTAGACGGTGCCGGCGCACCAGACGGCCAGCAGAACGGCCAGAACGGTGATGATCGGCAGAGCGCGGCCCCGGTGCAGGCGTCGCGCCAGCCGCGTCGGCAGCGCGGGTGCAACCGCCGCCTCCGGCGCGTACACGGGCGCGCTCAAGCCTGCCGCTCCGGGCCGGCCTCGACTGCCCTATTCATAGGAATGGCCGGCCCTCAGACCGTCGCGCACCTTGTGGGCGATACGCAGATAGTCAGGTGTCTCGCGCATGTCGAGCTTGCGGTCGTAGGGCAGGTCGCATTCGATCACATCGACGATCCGGCCCGGGCGCGGCGACATCACCACGATATGGGTCGACAGGAACACCGCTTCGGGGATCGAATGGGTGACGAAGATGACCGTGAGCTGCGTGCGCTTCCACAACTCATGCAGATGCAGGTTCAGGTTGTCGCGCGTGATCTCGTCCAGCGCGCCGAACGGTTCGTCCATCAGCAAGAGTTCGGGCTCGAAGCCCATGGCCCGGGCGATCGACACCCGCTGCTGCATGCCGCCGGAAAGCTGCCAGGGGAACTTGCCCTCGAAGCCGTCCAGCCCGACGGTCTCGAGAGCCCGCGCCGACCGCTCCTGCCGTTCCGTCTTGGGTAGGCCCATGATCTCCAGCGGTAGCTCCACATTGCGGCGGACGTTGCGCCAGGGATAGAGCGCCGGTGCCTGGAAGACGTAGCCGTACGACCGGTCGAGCCGCGCCTGCTCCGGCGTGCCGCCGTCGACCATGATCGTGCCTGAAGTGGGCTTCACGAGATCGGCCACGACCCGCAGCAACGTCGTCTTGCCGCAGCCCGACGGCCCGATCAGGGACACGAAGTCATGCCGTTTGATGGACAGATTGACGTCCGTCAGGGCGGTGACAGCCCCGTCCCCCGTGCCGAAGACCAGAGCGAGATTCTCCATGGCCACAAGCGGGTGGGGAACGTCCACCGGGTCCAGATTATGGGACGGGATGACTTCTTCGACGCTGGCGACCATCGGCCCTCTTAGTCCAGCCGCAAAGGGATGGGCGGGTACAAGACCCGCCTCTCGCTGTTGGACAGCAATGCGCATGCCATCTTATGCGGCCCGCGTGACCTCCCGGACTCGCCGTGGGCCATGCGCATCAGCGCCCATGGATTAGGCAGCTCGCCCCCTATTCTGCGGCCTCTTTGCGCATCGGGTTGTTGGGATGGGTGGTCCAGTTCGCGTAGTCGCGGCCGGTATCGA
>JANQQD010000201.1 GCA_028285185.1 Anaerolineae bacterium
CCAGCCAATGACCTTGTCGCCTTGCCAGATCGGCTCGTCACCCATGACATCGACGCCCGCATCCTCGACGGTCATGGTGACCAGGCGGCGTTCGGGTCCCTCTTCCCGCTCCCTAAGCGCTGCGTCGCGACCGATAAAGTCGTTCTTGCGCAGGTCGACGAAGCGCGACATCCCCGCTTCCGCCGGCCCGTAGATCGGCCGGTATTCCCGTGCCCAGGTGCCGAAGTTCTTCTCAAGCCTGAGGGAGTTCAGGGCCCGGCCGCCGAACAGCTTGAGCCCCAGGTCGCGGCCAGCCTCGTGCAACGCGTCGTAGAGCGCGACCAGATAGTCGCTGCGTACCCAGATCTCGTACCCCAGATCACCGGTGAAGGTGATGCGCCCGACCTTTGCCGGGATCAGGCCCAGCTCCATCTCGCGGAACGATAGGAACGGGAACGCTTCGGTCGAAAGATCGGCGTCGGTCAGGCGGCCGAGAAGCTCCCGCGACCGCGGTCCGGCCACAGACATGCCTAAGACCTCTGTTCCGATCGGGCGGATCTGCACGCCGCGCTCGGGCAAATGCTCCGTGAACCATCGCATGTGATAGGCCTCGGCAACGCCCGAGCCGAAGATGTAGAACCGCTCCGGCCCCGCCTTGGCCACCGTGAAGTCGCCGATCAGCTTACCGTTGGGGTTCAGCATGGGCGAAAGCAGGATCCGGCCCTCAGCCGGCATCCGGTTGGCCAGGATGTGCGCCAGCCAGACTTCGGCTTGCGCGCCGGTCACCTCGTACTTCGCGAAGTTCGAGATCTCGATCATGCCGACCGCTTCGCGCACGGCGCGGCATTCCTCCGCGACCGGACCGTGCGCGTTGGAGCGTTTGAAGGTCACCGTTTCCACCGGGTCCGTCCCCTTCGGCGCGAACCAGAGCGCATGCTCCAGCCCCCAGCTATCGCCGAACACCGCGTTCTCCGCCTTCAGGCGATCATAGATCGGCGTCGTGCGCAGCGGCCGGGCTGCCGGCAGCTCTTCGTTCGGGAATCGGATCTGGAAGCGGCGGGAATAGTTCTCGCGCACCTTGGCGTTCGTGTAGGCCCGGCCGGCCCAGTCCCCGAAGCGGCTGGCATCCATGGCCCAGACGTCGAAGCCGGGATCGCCCCCGGTCATCCAATTGGCAAGCGCCAGGCCGACGCCGCCGCCCTGGCTGAAGCCGGCCATCACGCCGCAGGCCAGCCAATAGCCCGGCAGGCCTCGGACGGGACCGACCAGCGGGTTGCCGTCCGGCGCAAAGGTGAACGGGCCGTTGATGATCTGCTTGATGCCGGCCTGCTCGATAGGCGGGAAATGGGCAAACCCGACTTCCAGATTGGCGGCGATGCGGTCGAGGTCGGGCGGCAGCAGCTGGCGGCTGAAATCCCACGGCGTGTCTTTCGGCGCCCAGGGCACGCCCGCCTTTTCATAGGTGCCCATCAGCATGCCCTTGCGCTCTTGGCGCATGTAGATCTCGCCTTCGAAATCGATGACGTGGATCAGCTCCTTGTCCCGCTCCGCCACCTCCGGCAGGTCTTCGGTCAAGAGATACATGTGCTCCATGGCCAGCACGGGCAGCTCCAGGCCGACCATCCGGCCGACCTCCCGCGCCCACAGGCCTCCGGCATTGACCACGTGTTCCGCTTCGATCGTGCCGGCATTGGTGACCACGTCCCAGCCGCCGCCGGGGCGGGCCCTGATCTCCTCCACGCGGGTGCTGCGATAGACCTCCGCACCGCCCAATCGGGCGGCCTTGGCATAGGCATGCGTCACCCCGTACGGGTCGACATGTCCTTCCATCGGGTCGAACAGCGCGCCGATGAAGTGGCGCTTGTCCATCAGCGGGTACAT
>JANQQD010000210.1 GCA_028285185.1 Anaerolineae bacterium
TCGAAGAGCCCCAACCCCGTATGCGCGGCCTCGAACACTTCGCCGGTATGACGGTTCTCCAACGTCACCCGGCGGCGATCGTCGGCCATCAGCCAGAGCTGGTCCTGCAGCGTGAGGCCCCGGTCGAGCGGAAAGGTCGGCTCGGGCGCAAGGCCGTCGGTTTCGAGCGGCTGGCTGAGTGCGGTCGTTCTGCCAAGGGCAACCGACGCCGCCATGGCGATGATCCCGCGCCGTCCCAACACGCCTATGCGGACTGACATCCTGCGGTCAACTCCGAGCGTTGCCGAAATTCGATCCCGATCATCGCACAAGAACATTGCGACGGCCTTATCGACGATGTCACAGAGGCCGGCCGGCATCTTTCGGCGAATGGCATCGGCCATGATGATGGACGCGAACGCGACCGTTGGCGACTGGCTCACCCGGGGCGATCATGATAGGACGGGGTCCAAGCTCAGAGAAGGGTGAGCCGGCCTGCCCCGGTCCGCTTTCGGGGGCCCGACTATGCCGAAGCGTCTGCTAGAAGATGGCTGCCCCAGTTGTGGCTCGCGGTCGACGCAGATCTTCCATCAGGTACCGAATGTGCCGGCCAGCAGCTGCGTGCTGCTGGACACTGCCGCCGAGGCCCTGGCCTTTCCCCGCGGGGACATTCGCCTGACGTTGTGCAGCGATTGCGGCTTCATTTTCAACGCGGCGTTCGACCCAGCGCTAACGGAGTATTCCGCCCGCTATGAGGAAACGCAGGGTTTTTCGCCGACGTTCAACCGCTTCCAGGCCGCCCTTGCGGAACGCCTGATCGAACGGCACGGACTACGCGGCAAGACGATCGTCGAGATCGGATGCGGCAAGGGCGAGTTCTTGAGGCTGATCTGCCGGATGGGCGACTGCCAAGGTCTCGGCTTCGACCCCTCTTACGACCCCAGGCGCGGCGAAGGGGACGATGGTGGGAGGGTCGCTTTCGTCCAGGATCTGTTCACCGAACGCCAGGCCGGGCATGGCGGCGACTGCATCTGCTGCAAGATGACGCTGGAACATATACCCGATGTCAACGAATTCACGGGTATGGTGCGACGCACCATCGCGTCTGGCGAGCAGCCGGTCGTGTTCTTTCAGGTCCCCGACACGTCGCCGATCCTGCGGCATGCCGAATTCTGGGACGTGTACTATGAACACTGTTCGTACTTCACGCCGACCTCGCTGGCGACCCTGTTCGCGCGCAACGGGTTTGAGCTGTTGGATCTGTGGACCGATTACGGTGATCAATACCTGATGATCGAGGCCCGCCCGCAAGAGACTGGCGCCGCACCGCCACCTCCTCAACCGAAGGCGGTCGCCTCCGTATCGCGGCTGGTCAATGGATTTGCCGCACAGGCGGAAGACGCGGTCCGGCATTGGCAAAAACTGTTTGCGAACTGGTCCGCCGCCGGCCAGCGCGTCGCGGTTTGGGGATCGGGGTCAAAGGCCGTGGCATTTCTGACGGCCCTCGGCGTCACGCACGAGGTGGCCTGCGTGGTCGATATCAACCCGCATCGCCATGGCAAGTACATGCCTGGCATCGGGCATCCCATCGTATCACCGGAGGCGCTGAGAGAGGTTCGTCCTGACCGCGTTGTCGTCATGAACCCCGTCTATGTCGATGAAATCGCCACTCAGCTGGCGTCACTTGGCCTTACGCCGGAGATTTCGGCGGTCACTGCAATCAGCGGCGTTTCGGAAAGTACGAGGAATGCCGCGGGACAAGAATAAGACAGAAAGCATGAGTGGCGCACGGACCGCGGAACACCGATGCCCGGTCTGCGGTGCTCACGGCTTCGCTCCGTTCTTCCGGGTGGGCTCGCTACCTTCACTGTCCTGTGCACTTTGGTCGACGGCGAATGCCGCAAAGGCCTGTCCGCGCGGAAACATTGAGCTATCCGGCTGCAGAACTTGCGGGTTCATCGCCAATGCCGAATTCGACCCGGCCCTGACGGACTACGATGCGGCTTACGAGAATGCGCTGCACTTTTCGGCTGTTTTCCGGGACTACGCCGACCGTGAGGCCCGGCTGCTGATCGATCGATACGATCTGAGAGGCAAGCATATCGTCGAGATCGGATGCGGCGACGGACAGTTTCTGTCGACGCTTTGCCGGCTCGGCGGGAACACGGCGGTCGGCTACGACCCCAGCTTCGTCGCCGACGACCATGCGCCGCCGCTGCATAAGGGTGTGCGGATCGAGCCACGGTACTACACTGACGCGGACGCCGGCCCGCCGCCCGATCTGATTCTCTGCCGTCAGGTGCTGGAGCATATCCCCGATCCGATCGGATTCCTGCGCAGGATCCGGGACGGGTTGGGCGACGGGGCGCAAACGGTTCTCGCCTTCGAGGTCCCCAATGCCGACTATCTGATCGGCAGGCTGTCGGTGTGGGACCTGATCTATGAGCACTGCACGTATTTCACGGGCCCGGCGCTGCAGACCCTTTTCTCCCGGGCCGGGTTCGATGTGCGTGATGTGCGCGAGGGGTTCGGCGGGCTGAATCTCACCATCGAGGCAACCCCCACGGCTGGCCGGGGCCGGACGCGACCCGCCGATCTGACGGCAGAGGCGGCGCAGGTCGCCGCGCGGATCGAAGCCTTTGGCGGACAGGCCGCAGGGCGCATTGCCGACTGGACGGCGCGATTGAAGGACTGGCAATCCGCTGGCCGGCGGATCGGCCTGTGGGGCGCCGGCGCACGATCGGCGATGTTCATGAACATGGTCGAGGTGCCCGACGCGGTCGGTGCCGTGGTCGACATCAATCCACGCAAGCACGGCGCCCATCTGCCGGGCACGGGGCACGCCATCCATCCCCCCGCAGTCTTCAGCGACTTCAAGCCGGAGATCGTCCTGCTGATGAACCCGAACTACCGCGACGAGGTCGGCAATGCCTTGCACGATCTGGGCGTGGACGCCGACCTGGTGACGACGTGATGGCCTGCAGTCCACATCGGGAGGCGCGGGAATGACGGCCCCTGCCCCCACCTCGCCCGACGGGTGCCGCTTCTGTGGCGCTACCGACCTGAAGCCGTTTGTCGATCTCGGCATGTCGCCGCTGTGCGAAAGCTTCCTGACGGCCGATCAGCTCGACCAAGTGGAGCGTTTCTTTCCGCTGGCCGTACGCGTCTGCCCCTCGTGCTTCCTGGTGCAGCTTCGCGACTATGTCGGGGCGGAGGAGATCTTTACGGAGTACGCGTACTTCTCCTCCTACTCCAGCTCCTGGCTGGAGCACGCGCGGCTCTATGCCGAGCAGATGATCGACCGGTTCGCGCTGGGCCCGGACAGCTTCGTAGTGGAGCTGGCCAGCAACGACGGCTATCTGCTACGCAACTTCGTGGCGCGCGGCATACCGTGCTTAGGCGTGGAGCCGGCAGTGAACGTGGCCAAGGTGGCCGCCGAGGCTGGTGTGCCGACCCATGTGGCCTTCTTCGGCGCGGCGTGTGCGCAGAGCTTGCTCGGCGAGCGTCGACCTGCCGACCTGATCTGCGGCAACAACGTGCTGGCGCAGGTGCCCGACCTCAACGACTTCGTGGCCGGCATCAAGATCCTGCTAGCGCCGGGCGGCGTGGTGACGATCGAGTGGCCGCATATCCTGCGGCTGATGCGGGAGAACCAGTTCGACACGATCTACCACGAGCATTTCTCTTACTTCTCACTCCACACCCATGAGCGGATCTGGCAGCGCCACGGCATGCGCGTGTTCGATGTGGAAGAGCTGACGACGCATGGCGGCTCGCTGCGCGTGTTCGGCTGCCATGCGGACGACGCGACCAAGCCGGAAACCGACCCCCTGAAGCGCCAGCGCGAGGTCGAACGCGAGGCGGGGCTGGACACGCTTGCAGGCTATGCCCGGTTCACCGAGCGGGTCGAACGCACCAAGCGCAATCTGCTGTCGTTCCTGATCGATGCGCGCGAGCAGGGCAAGCAGGTCGCCGGATATGGCGCGCCGGGCAAGGGCAATACGCTTTTGAACTACTGCGGCATCCGCACCGACCTGATCGACTATCTGGTCGACCGCAACCCCTATAAGCATGGGCGCTTCACGCCGGGCACGCACATTCCGATCCATCCGCCCGAGCGGCTGGAGGAGACACGGCCGGATGTGATCCTGATCCTGCCGTGGAACCTGAAAGACGAGATTGCGGCCCAGCTTGCCTATACCCGCGCCTGGGGCGCGCAGCTCGTGGTGCCTATCCCTGAGCTTGAGATACTGGACGGACAGCCATGAAGGTCGTGCTTTTCTGCGGTGGCCAGGGCATGCGGCTTCGCGACTATTCGCACGATATTCCCAAGCCCATGGTCCCGATCGGCTATCGCCCGATCCTGTGGCATGTGATGAAGTACTATGCCGCCTTCGGGCATAAAGATTTCATCCTGTGCCTTGGCTACAAGGCCGACTACATCAAGAACTATTTCCTGAACTACAATGAGGCCATTTCCAACGACTTCGTCATTGCCGAGGGCGGTGCCCGGCTGGAAATGCTGGCCACCGACATCCATGACTGGCGCATCACCTTCGTCGACACCGGGTTTTCCGCCAATATCGGCGAGCGGCTGAAGGCGGTCGAACCGCATGTGCGCGACGAGGAGATGTTCCTTGCCAACTACAGCGACAACCTGACGGACTTTCCCCTGCCGCGACTGATCGATCAAGTGCGCGACAGCGGCAAGACCGCCGGCTTTCTGGCCGTGAAGCCCAGGCACAGCTTCCACCTCGTCGATTTCAAGAACGGCGATCTCGTCAGCCGCATCCGCGATTTCCGCGACACGGACTTGTGGATCAATGGTGGCTATTTTGTGCTGCGCCGGGAGATCTTCGATGCCATGGCGCCGGGCGACGAACTGGTGCTGGAGCCCTTCGCCCGCCTGATCGAGCAAGATCAGCTGATGGCCCACCGGTACGAAGGTTTCTGGATGGCCATGGAGACCTTCAAGGACAAGCGCGCCCTGGACGACATGTACGAGCAGGAAGACGCGCCCTGGGAGGTCTGGAAGCGGCGGCCGGACAGCGCGCCGCGGACGAAGGAGCCCGCATCATGATCTCCCTGCAGCTGCCTGCGATCGATCGTCTGCTGGTGCTGGGCGCCCATTGCGACGATGTGGAGATCGGCTGCGGCGGCACGCTGTTGCATCTGATCGAGCGGCACCCCGGACTGGAGGTCCGGTGGGTCACGTTCTCCAGCAACCGCGAGCGTCGGGAGGAAACGAGCCGTTCGGCGGAAGCCTTCCTGGCCGGAGCCGGGGTGCGGCACTACGACATCCACGAATACCGTGACGGCTACTTCCCGTGGTCGGGTGACGCAATCAAGGACCGGTTCGAGGAGATCGCACAAGCGTACCGGCCGGATGTGGTGCTGACACACCATCGCGACGACCGCCATCAGGACCACCGGACGGTCGCGGGCCTGACCTGGAACACGTTCCGCAACCAGCTGGTGCTGGAATACGAGATCCCGAAATGGGATGGCGACCTGGGTCAGCCGAATGTCTACGTCCCGCTGACGGAAGCCGTCTGCCGCCGCAAGATCGCCAATCTCATGGAATTCTATGGGTCCCAGCGATCACGCGACTGGTTCACCGAAGATCTGTTCTGGGGGCTGATGCGGATCCGTGGCGTCGAATGCCGCTCCGCAAGCGGGTTTGCAGAGGCCTTCTATGGTTACAAGGTCTCCATCGAAGGTTGACGGTGCCTGGCCTTTACCAAGAATATTTGGAAAATCCTCTCTATCCGTATGGTGCCAAATATTGTAAGCTCTTCTAAAGGGTTGGGGTCAATCAAGGTTAAAATCTACCAAGAGTTCGGCTGAAAACATCCCGAAAAGAACGGCAGGGCAATGACATTGCAGAGTCCGCATGGATCGGCATGCGGACGCTCGATTTTGAAGTGATGTTGGGTGGGATTTGTGATGGCGGAAATCGTAAGCGACGACTTCAACGCTGCGACGCTTGGCGACTCCTGGACTCTCGAAGGGCCGGCCGGGTCGGCGGGCCTCGCCGTCAGCGGCGATGAGGCGTATCTGGAGCTGACGATTCCGGAAGGCGACTACAACGTCTGGGGCGATAACCGTGCCGCGCGCGTCATGCAGGACGCGCCGGACGAAGACTTCGAAATTGAAGCCAGGTTCTTGAGCGAGCCCAGCCAGGGCTATCAGATGCAGGGCCTGCTGATTGAGCAGGACGCCGATACGTGGCTGCGGTTCGACGTCTACCATGACGGCTCGAACCTGCACATCTTCGGCGCCAGCACGGTCAACGGAAACTCGCAGGCCCGGTTCAACCAGATCATCGCCACCGGCGATGCCGCCTATCTCAGGGTGACACGCGCCGGCGACACATGGACGTTCGCCTATTCCAGCGACGGCGAGACCTGGACGACGGCCGGATCCTACACCCAGGCGCTTTCGGTCAGCTCCGTCGGGGTGTTCGCCGGCTCCACCGGTTATCCGGGCGACGGCCCGGCCTTCACCGCCCAGGTCGACTATGTCAACAACACCGCCTCGCCGATCGTGGCGGAGGACGGGGGCAGCGCGAACACGGCGCCGGCCCCGGGGGACGATGCGCTGTCCACGGCGGCCGACACGGCACTTGTGATCAGCGCCGCGGACCTTCTGGCCAACGACACCGATGCCGACGGTAACGCGCTGAGCCTGTCCGGCTTCGCCCAGCCCGCCAACGGGACACTGTCGGACAATGGCGACGGCACGCTGACCTATACGCCCAACGCTGGCTTCAGCGGCACCGACAGCTTCACCTATACGGTCAGCGACGGCACCGACACCGCCCAGGCTACGGTGTCTGTGACCGTCTCCGCCTCCGATCCCGTCAATACGCCACCCGTTGCTCAGGACGATGCGGCGGCAACGGAGGCAGACACCCCCGTGGTCCTGTCGGTCGCCGATCTTCTGTCAAATGACAGCGACGCCGACGGCGATGCGCTGAGTCTGTCCGGCTTCGCCCAGCCGGCCAACGGCACGCTCGTGGACAATGGCGACGGCACGCTGACCTATACGCCGAACGCCGGATTCAGCGGCGCCGACAGCTTCACCTACACGGTGAGCGACGGCACCGACACCGCCCAGGCCACGGTCGCCGTCACGGTCTCAGCCCCCGACCCGGTCAATACGCCGCCGGTCGCCGGGAACGACGCGGCATCCACAGTCGAGGGCGCGGCCCTGGTGCTGTCGATTGCCGATCTCCTGTCGAACGACAGTGACGCCGATGGCGATACGCTGTTCCTGACGGGCTTCACCCAACCTGCCAACGGCACACTGTTCGGCAATGGCGACGGCACGCTGACCTTTACGCCGAATCCCGGCTTCAGCGGCTTGGACAGCTTCACCTACACCGTCAGCGACGGCGACAGCACGGCGACGGCACGGGTCGACCTGACCGTCACGTCGGTCAACGGGGCCCCGGTCGCGGCCGATGATGTGGTTTCGACGGGCGTCGGAACAAGTGTCGTCATCGACGTGCTGGCCAATGACAGCGATCCCGACGGGGACGCGCTGACGATCACATCGGTTTCACAGCCGTCGCACGGGTCCGTGTCTGTCGACAACAATGGCACGCCGTCCGATCCGACTGACGACCGCATCGTCTATACGCCCGACACCGGAGCGGGCGGGGGCACGACCCAGGTGCTGGCGGCCAGCTTCGACGGCGGAACCAACGGCTTCACCTATCAGGACGACCTGTTCCGCGGCACATCGCGCGGCGACTACGCCTCCGGTGAATACGAGGGCAATGGCGGACAGTCGGGCGGAGGCCTGGCGGTGGATGTGGGCGGCATCAATGGCCAGGACATCACCGACGGCATGTCCGGCGGATGGACGACCAGCTTCACGCTGGCCCAGGATGGCCCGGCGACACTGACCTTCAGCTACCGCATCGACATGAGCCGTCGGTACGAATCCGACGAATATGTCGAGGTGCTGGCCTCCATCGACGGCGCCCTTATCGGTACGGACGGCAACGACTACATCAATCGCCTGTACGGCAGGGGGCCGACCACGGATACCGGTTGGGTCGCCGTCACGTTGGACCTCGGTACGCTGGCGGCGGGCACGCATACCCTGGCGCTAGGTGGCCATAACAACAAGAAGACGACCACGTCGGAGTCCGCGACCTTCCGGTTCGATGACGTCTCGATAGAGGCCGCAGCAAGCGGATCGAACTTCAGCGGCACGGACAGCTTCACCTACACGGTCAGCGACGGCACGAATACTGAGACGGCAACGGTGACCGTGGTCGTGGGGGATGATCAGGCCAACACCGCGCCGGTAGCCGCCGACGATGCCGCCACGACGGCCACAGGCACATCCCTGGTGCTGAGCATCGCCGACCTTCTGGCAAACGACAGCGATGCCGATGGCGATACGCTATCGCTGACTGGCTTCACCCAGCCCGCTGGCGGCACGCTGACGGACAACGGCAACGGCACGCTGACCTATACGCCGAACGCCGGCTTTGTCGGCTCGGACAGCTTCACCTACACCGTCAGCGACGGCACAGACACGGCAACGGCGACCGTCTCGCTGAACGTCGTCCCCGATTCCGGGATCCGGTCGGACGATTTCGACGGCGGCGCGCTGGACACCATGTGGTCGCTGGAAGGACCGGCCGGCACCGCGACCGTGGCGGCGTCCGGCGGCGACGCCTTTCTGGCTCTGGCGGTGCCGCAGGGCGACTTCAACGCCTGGCACGACAACCGCGCGGCGCGGCTGATGCAGGATGCGCCGGACGGGGATTTCCAGATCGAGGCGAAGTTCCTATCGGAGCCGACGCAGGCGTACCAGAACCAGGGCCTGCTGATCGAACAGGACGCCGACAACTGGCTGCGCTTCGACGTCTATCACGACGGTAACAGCCTGCACATCTTCGGTGCGCGGACCGTGAACGGCACCTCGCAGCCGATGTTCAACCAGACCATCACCACGGGCGATGCCGATTATCTTCGTCTCACGCGCTCGGGCGACGGCTGGACGTTCGAGTACTCGGCCGACGGACTGACCTGGACGACGGCCGGGTCCTACACCCAGTCGCTCGCGGTCAGCAGTGTCGGGGTGCTGGCAGGATCGACGGCCAATCCCGGAGCCGGCCCCGCCTACACGGCTCAAGTCGACTACTTCTTCAACACGGCCGCGCCGATCGTGCCGGAGGATGGTCAGACCTCGCCGCCGGTGGCGCAGGACGACACGGCGGCCACGGCTGCCGGAACCGCCCTGGTGCTGGATATCGCGGCCGATCTGATGGCCAACGACAGCGACGCCGATGGCGATACGCTGGCCTTCGTCGGCGTCACCCAGCCGGCCAACGGCACGCTGACGGACAACGGCAACGGCACTCTGACCTATACGCCGAATGCCGGGTTCGAAGGCACGGACAGCTTCACCTACACCATCAGCGACGGCACCAGCACGGACACGGCCACGGTAACCCTGTCCGTCGGCAGTTCCGGTGCCGGCATCATCGATGTCTGGTACGGCACGCAACAGGAATTCGCGGTGCACGGCGAGGCCCAGCAATGGGCCAACATCCTTGGGAATGTCGACGTCTCCCAGGTGGTGAGCCTTGCCTATTCGCTGAACGGCGGCGCGGACCGCACACTGTCCATCGGCCCCGACACGAGGCGTCTGGAAGATCCCGGCGATTTCAACATCGATCTCGCCTTCAACGACCTGGACGGCTCGGCCGCGGACGACATCGTGACCATCAAGGCGACGCTGGCCAGCGGCGAGGTCGTGACGCAAGACGTGGTGATCGACTATGAGAGCGGCCACGAATGGGCGCAGACCTTCACGATCGACTGGGCGAGCGTGACGGACATCCAGGATGTCGTGCAGGTGGTGGACGGCCTGTGGTCCGTCAGTGCCGACGGCGTGCGCACCGCGGCCCCCGGCTATGACCGCGCCATCGCCATCGGCGACCAGACCTGGGACAATTACGAGGTCAACCTGACGCTGACGATCCACGATATGGCCGCCGGCACCCCGCGCGACGGCGCGGGCCTGGGCTTCGGCATGCTGTGGAACGGGCACACGGACGATCCGCTCAGCGGCTGGCAGCCGCTCTCAGGCTACAATCCGATTGTCTCACCGTTCTACAACCGTGGTGATTTCACCCTGCACGACTATGCCGGCTGGGGCAGCCCCCATCTCGACCAGGCGTCGTTCACCTTCCAGGAGGATACGTCCTACAGCTTCAAGATCCGGGTCGAGCAGACCGGCGTCTTCGACCGGATCTACAAGATGAAGGTCTGGGAAACCGGGACGGCGGAACCTGCCGGCTGGCTGTTGCAGGGTACCGAAGACATGTCGGACCCGGTGACCGGGTCGTTCGTGATCTTCGCCCATCACTGGGACCTGACCGTGGGCGACATCGCCGTCACCGAGATTGAGGGCAACGACATCGTGCCCGGCGCTGACGGGGCTGATACCATCATTGCCGTCGACACCGGGCAGGCCCGCCCCGGCGAGGGCGAGATCGACGTGCTGTCGGGCGGTGCCGGCGCCGATGTCTTCGTCTTCGGCGATGCCGGCGGCGAGTTCTACGACGATGGCAATGCCGGCAGCAGCGGCACAGGCGACTACGGACTGATCTGGGATTTCGAGGCCGGCATCGACCGCATCCAGATCGCCGGTTCGTTCAACGACTACCGGATCACCGATGCCAGCGGGGGCCTCCCCGACGGCGCTGCGATCTATCGCGACAACGACGGCGGTCCTGATGAACTGATCGGCATCGTCAACGGTGTCTCCGCTAGCGCGCTCGGATCCGACGATTTCATCGAGATCCTGATCGCCTGAGACCGGACATCTGTGACAGACCGCCGTTCACCGGCGGTCGTCATCGCCTGGCTGGTCTTGCGGTTCCACGGGGTTGGCCGACAGTTCCCTTGCGCGGCGTTGCCGTTGCATCGCCTTCACGTCCACCCCGACAAGTTTCAAGGGCGCCAGCCAGTTGATGATGGCGATCAGCAGGCCAAGGCATTGGATCTTCTTGGCGGTCGGGATCGACGACCGCAGCACGGCGCCCGTCAGCGACCAGGTGTTGCGACCGAGGATCAGCGAGTGCCACGGCGGATTTCGCGGGTCCATCCATTTGGATCGGGCAGCGGCGGTACGCAGGCTGCGCGACTGGCCGGCATGTTCGCGCTTGTAGAACAGCGTTTCCGGGATCTCGTGGAACCGGCCGTGCAGCGAGAGTTCCGCCAACAGCGTGATGTCGGAGCCGTAATAGGACCGCACAAGCTTCGTCTGCGCCAGCGCGTCCCGTCGCACGACGCCGAAGATGTCGAACGCCCGCGAGGTATGGCAGACGATGCTGACGAAACGCCGGTACGGGTCGGGCGAAGCGCCCCGCCCCTTGACCGGCCGCACGCTGCGGGCGACGCCCCGCCAGTCGACGAATTCCTCAACCGTCGGGTCGGCCAGCAGCGGATCGCCGGTGATGCTGATCAGCTCTGTCCGGGCATGGCACAGCACCACATCGCCATCGGCCTCAAGCACGGCAAGGCAGGCTTCAAGATAGGTCGGCTCCAGTAGGTCGTCGTGGGCGCACCATTTGAAGTACTTGCCGTCGCCGGCATAGAAGGCGTCGTTGAAATTGCGGCGGGCGCCAACATTCGTGTCCCGCCGCCGATACCGGACACGGCTGTCTTGGGCCACGAAGGCGTTGCAGATGTCCTGCGTCTCATCCGTGGATGCGTTGTCGAGTATCGTCAGAGTAAAGTCGCGGAAAGTCTGCTGGAGAATCGACTCTATGGCCGGCCCTATGAACTGGGCGCCATTGTAGACAGGCAGTCCAAGATCAAGGGAGGGCATGGATCCTGCGATCTCTACTCTGTGGAGGATGATTGCCTGGAGCGACTTGCGCAGTGGTTTCGACGTTCCGCAGCCATGCAGGCGATGGGTACGCCCCCGTGTCTTGTCGCGCCTTTTCCGGTGCATCGCAAGGGGTGCCGCCGAGTCGGAGCGATCATTGGCCCGCCCCCTGCTGCGGTGCACTACGAAGCCGCCTGAACTCCGCGAGCAGCGCGCCCGCCTGCCGCTGGTTGAAGAGCCGCTGCGCCCCCGCATAAAGCAGGACGCCAAGCCCCACGGCACCGATCAGTATGCCGATCCGGTCCAGCCACATCGCAGCGAGGTGTTGCCAGAGAAGAACGCCGCCGGCCATCACGCCGAGCGCAGCAGCCGTCGGCCCCCAGATCCGTAATGCATGGCCTGCGGTCAGCCCGGTCGTGCGATGGACCAGCCGCGCATAGACGGGACAGGCGGCGATGCCGGCAACGATCAGAGTGACCACGGGCCAGATCACCCCGTACCGTGTCAGGACGACAAGGCCCGGGATGTTGATCGCAAGGGCCAGCACCGACAACCAGACGATCCATTGCGGCTTGCCGATCCCCCTCATCATGGCGTTTGCCGTCATGATCGGCGCCAGCAGCAATCCATAGATCATGTAGAGGCTGAGCACCGGCACGGCCGGCGCCCATTCCGGCCCGAAAACCACGGGCACGAATTGCGGGGACACCAGTGCGGCGCCCGCGAATGCCGGCGCGGAGATGAGCACGACCGCCTGCATCACGGTCATCACCGCGCGGGACAATCGCCCGCGGTCCGCCTGCAGCCGAGAGAAGACGGAAAAGGATACGCGCGTGATCGGTGTCACGACCACGGTGACCAGCACGTCGAAGCAGCGCACGGCCATGGCGTAGTAGCCGACGGCGTTTGCGTCGAGATAGAGGCCGATGAAGAAGGCAAAGCTGCGCTGGCCGCCGATCGCCAATAGCTGCAGCAGCATCACATTGGCGCTGAAATGCCTCAGATCCCGCAGATGGGACGCCCGGCAGCGCCAGCCCGGCCGCCACGGGACCCGCCACCAGACGACCGCCGCGGCGAATCCCCGAATCACCAGCTGATGGGCGACCAGGGCCCAGACGCCGTGGCCGGTCAGCGCCAGCGCCAGGCCGACAACGCCACCCGCCACTACGCTACCGGTCGACCGGATCGCCAGCGTGCGGAACTCGAAATCCCGGCGCAAGAGAACGCTAGGTACCGTGGCGAGCGCCGTCAGCAGGATGGCCGGCGCCAGGGCCAGCATCAGAGGCTCCACATCGGGCGCGCCCATGATCGCTGCCATCGGGTGGGCTAGCAGCGCTGTCAAGGCTGCAAACGCGCCGGCTACGCCCATCAGTGCCCAGAACGCCGCATCGATATGACCGTCTTCGATCGTCTCGCGCTGGACCAGCACATCGGCCATGCCCTCCGAGATCCACATCTCGGCGAGGCCGACCACCACCAGCGCCAGCGCAAGCAGGCCGAACGTCTCAGGCCCCAGCAGCCGGGCGAGAACGATGAAGACCGCCAGCGCGATCCCCTGACGGCCGATCAGTTCGACCGCCGACCACGAAACGCCGCGGACGGCACGATGCTTCAGATCCACATTCGTTCCAGTCGGCTCCCCGGAAGGCTTCATCAGCACCAGCGGCAGAGATCACGGTACGCACTTGGCGACGGCACCTGCCGGCAGCGGGTCTAGTGCAAATGCTGCGTTGCATCCAGCACGTAGAACAAACTCATGGCGTGAACCGGCATCGACACCGTTCGCACGAACGCACGCGGCAGACAGGACGATGCCATCCGATCGCGTGGCCCACCCGCGACGCGACGACGGGTTGCGGCGGGTTGAAGCACCGGATCTGGGCAGGCATAGTGGCCGGGTGAATTCGGCCTTCCGAAGACTCTCAATTCGGGTTGCGTGTTGCGCTGACTGCGGCCGATCGTCATCGGATCCGACTGTTCTCGAGGCGCCCATTTCCCCTCGATCGAGGGACCGAGGTGTGAGCTGGCCAGCGTGAATTGCCATGCCAAAGCTGGCGTATACGAGGGCCGCAATGATTAGCGCATCTGTTTTCTTGACGCCGGCCGTTGATGCTAATGCTTATGCATTCTTGTATCCGCTTTGCCGGTTTCAAAAAGAGATCAATGACGCTGGCGTCCGGTTTGGTGTGCACATGCACGATCAGCGCCGCAATGCAGAAGGCGACGTTGCGCTTGTCACGAGCAAGTATCTGCTCCACAAATACGAAGGACTTGTTAACAAATTCTACCAATCTGACAAAGAAGAAGAGTATCAATCTGCAGCTATTGAAGAAATTTCATCGATAAGGAAGAGGTTTAATAAAGTTATTTTCTGTGACATACAAGACAGCACGGGCACGATCCAGAATTTTATTATCGATTATGTTGATGCATATGCAAAAGGTCAGCTATGCAAGGATAAAAAACTCTACCTTGGATCCTGGGTTGGCTCCCGTATTTTTACTGATTTTGCCTATCAACAACTCGACTCCAGCGTAGCTTCCGAAGATCTGAGCGTATCCGCTCCGTTGCGCCCGGACCAACTTGGGAAGCTGAAGCTGCTCTGGAATTCCGGCCTCGGATATCATTCGCTGGCGCGGCCCCTATGGCAGAAGATCCACTATCTCTTTCTTTCACGGGGCATCATCCCCCCACGGCGTTTTTTCCAGAAGCCGGGTTTCTGCGACGTCAACCGTCGACGGGAGATCGAAGTTTCGTGTCGTGTCAGCTATGGCGAGCGCCATGTCCTTTATCAATACTTTCGAAAGCCCTTGTCGGAGCAGCTCGCGTACCGCGAGGTCAAATCCGATAGATTGGACCGTGTTTCCTTTTTCCAGGAGCTTAAGAATTCCAAAGTGGCAATCTCACCCTTCGGATTCGGAGAAATTACACTTCGTGATTTTGAAACTATTCTATCCGGCGCCGCGCTGGTAAAGCAAGATATGTCACATCTGGAAACATGGCCAAATATATATGTAAGTGGCGATACTTATGTATCTATAAAATGGGACTCTTCCGATTTTGTTGAGGTCATAGAAGATCTTCTTACTTCAAATTCCTATAGGGATATCGCCGGTCGATCGCAGGCTTTGTACAGTGCGTATTTCGAGACGGAACTCGAAGCGAAATTCATCGACCACTTCGTCGGGCTCATTCAGCCGAAATCCGTCCAGTGATCGGCTTCCCCCTATCGCCATCTGTCCGCATAGGCTCCGGTGGGGAGGGCGTCAGGCGCGATCATCCTTCGGCGATCCCATGACCACATAGGACGTGATCGACGTCACCTGGGGCAGTGTGCCGAGGACATCGGTATGGAACACCTTGTAAGCCGCGAGGTCGGGCACCTCGACCCGCAGCAGGTACTCGATCGTGCCGGTGATGTTGTGGCATTCGCGCACCTCGGGCGATCGCGCGATAGATGCCTCGAACGCCTCTTGCGACGCCTTCGTATGGTCGTTCAGCCCGACGCCGATATAGGCGACGAAGCCTATGCCCAGGGCCGCACGGTCCAGAACGGCGCGGTAACCCCTGATGATGCCCGATCGTTCCAGTTCCTGAACGCGTCGCAGGCAGGCCGACGGCGACAGGCCGACCCGGTCCGCCAGATCGATATTGCTCAGCCGTCCGTCGCAGGACAGCTCTTGCAATATCTTCTCGTTCATGCGGTCGATCTTCGTCATTCGTTGCGCAAGCATGACCGTCTGAGCACCAGAATGCAATCCAATGCCGGCGTTGATCGGATATCGTTGCGGCATGTCGCTGGAACTCATCACCGCGCTTGCCGCCTTCGCCTTCGTCACCTCCATCACGCCGGGGCCCAACAACCTGATGCTGATGGCATCGGGCGCCAATTTCGGCTTTCGCCGCACCATCCCGCATATGCTGGGGGTCGGCCTCGGATTCGTGTTCATGGTGGTGCTGGTCGGCGCCGGACTGGTGCAGGTGTTCGATGCCTACCCGGTGAGCTATACGGTGCTGAAGGTGTTCAGCGTCGCCTACCTGCTCTATCTCGCCTGGAAGATCGCGACTGCCGCCCCGCCGCAGGATACCGCACGCAGCGGCACCCCGATCACCTTCGTCCAGGCGGCCCTGTTCCAGTGGGTGAACCCCAAGGCGTGGGCCATGGCACTGACGGCCGTCAGTGTCTACGCCCCGTCGCAGAGCCTGGGGGCGATTGCCCTGGTGGCCGTGGTGTTCGGCGCCATCAACCTGCCGTCGGTCAGCTCATGGACCGTGCTCGGCCAGCAGATGCGGCGTGTACTGACCAACCGGGCGCGCCTGCGCGCGTTCAACGTCACCATGGCCGTGCTGCTGGTGGCATCGCTCTATCCGGTCGTCCTTCCGCAAGCGGCCTGAGATAGGCCCGCTGCGGTATCTCGTCGGGTCCTGGACGTCGACGAGGATGATTTGTTCCGCAGCGGCGCACTGCACACCCGTCATGCCCGTTCGGCGGCCGGGATGATGTGGTCGGCCAGCATGGCATTCAGATCGCCCACATAGCCCAGCGATCGACCGGGCCGCGTTGGATCCGAGGTGACGACCACGGTCAACGCAAGCGATGGCACCACATACAGCATCTGGCCGCCATAACCGCGGGCATAGGCCACGTCATGGCTGCCCGCGCGGGTCAGGAACCAGCCATAGCCATAGTCGTCGCCAGAGAAGGGCGAGCGGGTGCGCGGTGTCCACGACTGTTCGATCCAGCTTCGGCTCAAAACCTGCGTGCCTGACCAAAGGCCACCCAGGCGCACCATCTCGCCGAACCGGTAGAGCGCCAGCGGCGACAGCACCATCTCGTTGCCGCCCATGTAGAAGCCCTGCGGGTCGCGCGTCCAAGGCGGGATGTCGATGCCGAGCGGCGCGCCCAGCCAGTCGCGCGCCAGCGCCAACAGGTTGCGGCCCGTGGCCCGCGCCAGCGCCGCCCCCAGCAGGTGATAGCTGCCGGTGGAGTAGAGCATGCGCTCGCCCGGTTCGGCGACGAAGGGGCGACCGAGGGCGAAGGCTACCCAGTCGCGGCTGCCGACCCAGGTGCCGTAGTTGGGGCCGGATGTGCGCTCCAGCCCCGCCTGCATCGTCAGCAGATGCGCGATCGTGATGGTGCGCACCCGCGGGTCGGCTGCGGGCGGGATCAGGTCGCCGATCAGCTCTGCGACCGGTTGGTCGACGCTGCTGAGGATGCCGCGATCGAGCGCAGCACCGGCCAGCCCGGCATGGATCGTCTTCGATACCGATTTGACGTTCACCGGCCGGTCGAGGTCGGGCCCACGGAAAGCAGCGCCGAGCCCGATCTCGCCATCGCGGGCCACGATCAGGCTGTGCAGCTGGTCCAGCTGTGCGGCCCGGTCGGCCGCGCGGCCCAGCAGCACCGGATCGAGCGCGGCCGCGTAAGCCACACGACCGATAGGGACGGCCGCGCCGATTGCCGCTCCGGCGAGACCACCCAGGAGCGTTCTGCGGCGGAAGTACGGGTTAGGAGAGGCGGTCCGTTGCATGCGGCCTAAGGTAGGACAGTGTGACCGCCTGCCAAGCAGGGGACTTCGCGGTGGCATGGCGGGTGGCCTGCATGGCGCGTTTCGACAAGACAGGGGCGGAATCTGTTGCCGATACTTCCCGATCGACTGATGGCGAGCGGAGCAGCACCCCATGGACGGCCGCGTACCTTCCCCGCACCTCACCATGGCGGACCGCGAGCCGCCGGCCTATGCATCGGTCGACATGAACGCCGTGCGCCAATACCGGCTGGCCCGGGTGCGGCAGGAGATGGCGCGGCGCGACATCGCGGCCTGCGTGCTGACCGATCCCCTGAACATCCGCTATGCCACCGACACCACGAACATGCAGGTGTGGGTGATGCACAACGCGGCCCGCTATGCCTTCGTGCCGGCCGACGGGCCCGTCGTGCTGTTCGATTTCCACAACTGCGAATTCCTATCCGACGGGCTGGGCACGGTGGACGAGGTGCTGCCGGCCGTCAGCACCTGCTATTTCCTCGCCGGCCCGCGGCTGGAGGAACGGGCCGGCCGTTGGGCGGCAGAGCTGGCCGACCTGGTGCGTACCCATGGCGGCGGCAACCGGCGGCTGGGCGTGGATACGGCCAACCCGCTCTGTATCGAGGCGCTGGTGCGCGAAGGCCTTGCCGTCGTCGATGCGGGCCAGGTGATGGAGGTCGCGCGGTCCATCAAATCGGCTGAGGAAATGGCGTGCATGCGGGCGTCCATCGCCGCGGCCGACGAAGGCATGCGCCGCATGCGCGAGGCGCTGACGCCGGGCATGACCGAAAACGCGCTCTGGTCGCTGCTGCACCAGACCAATATCGAGATGGGGGGCGAGTGGATCGAAACCCGCCTCTTGGCCTCGGGCACCAAGACCAACCCGTGGTTCCAGGAATGCGGCTTCCGCGTGATCGAGGACGGCGACCTGGTGAGCTTCGACACCGATCTGGTCGGCCCGTTCGGCTATTGCGCCGACATCTCACGCACGTTCCTGGCGGGCGACGGCCGGGCGAACGACGAGCAGCGCCGGCTCTACGCCACCGCGCGGGAGCAGATCGAAACCAACCTGACGCGCCTGCGCCCCGGCATGGGCCTGCGCGAGTTCGGCGAGGTGGCCTACGACCTGGCGCCGGAATTCCGCCGCAACCGCTATTCCGTCGTCGCCCATGGCGTGGGCCTGTGCGACGAGTATCCGCATGTGCCCTATCCAGAGGATTACGCGAAGAGCGGCTATGACGGGATCATCCAGCCCGGCATGACGCTCTGCATCGAAAGCTATGTGGGCGCCGAGGGCGGCCGCGAAGGCGTGAAGCTGGAACAGCAGGTGCTGATCACCGAGACGGGGATCGAGGTGCTGTCGCACTTCCCGTTCGAAGACAGGCTGGCGTAAGGCCGGATCGGGTTCCGCAGCGCCTGCACCGATCCGTGTCGCGCTGGGGCGCAGTGTCGGCGGCCGGCTTCCACGTCACTCGGCCTCGCCACTGACCGTCGCAGCGCGGGTCTGGGCATCGACAATCGTCAGCAGGTTCTCCGAGAAGGCGTCGATTCCGGGGCCGCCTGGGGCAGGCGCATCGCCGGCCGCGGTGCGCGCGGCAGCGAAAGCGACCCGCGCGTCTTCGATATCCTCCGCCAGTGAGAAAGCGAAACCGATCTCGGCGAGCGCCTCCACCTGGTCGGCGGGCCGGACAAGTGGGGGCATTGTGCCGACGGTGACCAGGGCATCGGAAGGCAAACCAGCTTCCGCCTGTGCCTTGGCTATCTGAGCCAGATCGTAAGACAGCGATTCCGGCGGGCCGACGTTCTCGCTCGCAGCGACGGCTTCGGCGAAGGTGTGGCGTGCGTCATCCAGGAACCCCGCGGCCACTTGCTCTGCAGCGATCGTGGACTGGCTGAGATGGCTTGGGGTCGCAGGTCTCCTCCAGCGAAGCATGGCAAGGGCATCTCCGAACGTCTGCCTCGCCTCGTCCTCCAACCCCGCCGCCGCCTGTTCGACCGCGACCAAGGCCAAGGTGTATTCGATCGGGACAATCGCCTTGACTTCCTCAAGTTTGGCCAGGGCATCCGCGAACTCCCCGATCCTCGCCTGTGCCAGAGCAATAACTCTCAACGCGAAAGCATATCGAACTCCTCTGGAGATCCCCACCAGCGCGGCAGAGGCGTCGGCGATCGTGCGGCGGGCGTCGTCCGGGTATCCTGAATCGGCTTGCGCGACCGCTATATCCGCCAGGGCGATGGCGCGCTCCTCAGCCCAATCGATCATCCCGCTGGCGTCAGTTGCGCTGTCGGTGAGGGTCTGTCGCGACTCGCCCTCGAACCCTGCCGCTGCCAGCGCGATGCTGACATCGATGTAAGCCTGCATGGGGAAGGTCGAGTGGTCGCATGGTGACAACGTGGCCTTTTCCAAGCTCGCGCGCGCATCGTCGAACAGCCCGGCATGCAACTGGCCGATGCCGACGGCAGCGAATGCCGCGGCACCATCTTGGCATGTCATCGAAGCGGCCTCATGGGCCGTGGCAAGAGCATCTTCGAACAACCGCGCCTCGGCCTGCGCAACGGCAATTCGGCGAAGGTTCTGCCCCCTATAGTGATCTGTTATCTCCCAGCCAGTCGCCTCGATCGCACCAACCGCCTCGATGGCGGCGGAAAAGGTCCGCCGCGCGTTCTCGGCGTCTCCGCGTGATGCCTGGGCGGCGGCGAGGGCAATCAGCGGCCGGGCCATCTCCGGGTCCCTCGGACCCAACTCAGCCGCCGCGGCCAGCGCATAGGCAAGCGACCTCTCGGCTTGCCGTGCGAACCCCGCTGCCGACTGTGTTGCGCTTACGAGAGCAAGGGCCTCTGCACGAAACCGGGCAACGGGGATCTCGCAGGCCATGGCGAATGCGTCGGTCAGCAAGCCGCAGGCAACGGCGTTGTCCGCGCATGCCGCATCCTCGGCGTCCTCCCGGACGTCGACCTCCATCTCGACTTCCGCGGTGAGGGCTGCGATCGTCTCAGAAAGCTCAGCCGGATCGAAGCTGCCGATCGGCTGGTTGGTGATCAATTGAACCGCAAGCGGCGAGCCTGGATAATCCTGCACGACGCGGTCCAGGTCGGCTTGCGCCCGCTCAAGCTGGAGGAGCCGACGCCGTGCGTCATCGATCGGTTCGGCTTCGGCAATCGTCCGCAGCGCTTGGACGAACAAGGCATTGGCGGCTTGGTCCGGGTCTGCTGTGATGTCGACCCGCGGCGGCGGGACAGCGTCTTGCTGCGGGACGCACGCGCCTTCGGCCGAACGCGCTCCGAGCGCAAAGACTAAGGCAACGGCAAGGAACAGGAAGGTTGCAGCTGTTCGACCTTGCAGCATCTCTGCAGCCATCCATGTACCTGTTTTGCACGTTTTCGGCGAAAGCGAGACTATCGCGCGCCGTTGCGATGCGCCACTCCCTCGAGATCCAGGGCTCTGCCCCTAACCACAACCGCGGCGGCGCTCAGCCCGCCGCGTACCGGAGGCCGAATGCGCACTGAGAAGGAAAAGATGCTAGCCGGGGAGCTGTACCGCGCCGTCGGACCCGAGATCGAGGCCGATCAGTTGCGGGCCGAGCGGCTCTATCGCGCCTACAATCTGACGACCGCGGATCAGGCGGACCAGCGGACGACGCTGTTGAACGAGCTGCTCGGGGCCATCGGGCTGGGGTCGGTCCTGCGCCCGCCCTTCTATTGCGACTATGGCACCAACATCCGTATCGGAAGCGGCGTGTTTGCCAATTTCGGCTGCGTGTTTCTGGACGTCGTCGGCATCGACATCGGCGACCAGTGTCAGATCGGCAGTTACGTTCAGATCCTCACAGCCGATCATCCGCGTGATCCCGCACTGCGGGCGGAGGGTTTGGAATGCGGCAGGCCCATCCGCCTCGGCCGCAATGTCTGGGTCGGCAGCGGCGCCATCATCCTGCCGGGCGTGACCATCGGCGACGATGCTATCATCGGCGCCGGTAGCGTCGTCACCCGCGACGTTCCCCCGGGCGCCACGGCGGCGGGCAACCCGGCCACCGTTTGTAGCCGCTAGCGACAACTGCCTCGGCGCCTCATCGCGAGGACAAGATACTTGGCTCTCCGGTCGGCCAGGCACCATGTCGGCTAATCTGCGCACCCGTCTCTGGACACAGGCTTGGACGTCACTCGGACTCGATTGCGGCCATCCCAGCGCGGGTCTCAGCGGCAACGATCGTCAGCAGGTTCTCTGAGAAATGTTCCAGCCCTAATCCGCCTCGAGCAGGCACACTGTTGGCCGCGGCGCGCGCGTCGGCGAAGGCTTGCCACGCTCCCTCGCTGTCATGCACAACCGCAAATGCAAACCCGATATCGGCAAGCACCTCCGACTGCTCGTCGGACCGGCCGGCCTGGGACATCGAGCTGACCGTAACCAGTGCATCGTCGGGAAGCCCGGCTTCAGCTTGGGTCCTGGCGATCTCCGCGAGGTCATAGGACAGCGTCTCCACTGGGGATGCGCCCTCGCTCCCGGTTATGGCTTCGGCAAATGTGCGCCGGGCATCGTTCAGAAACCCCGCAGCCGCTTGCTCCGCAGCAATCCGGGAAAGGCTGAGATGGACCGGGGAACCGGGCGGTCTCTCGCGAACCAGGTCAAGGGCATCCGCAAACGTCTGCCGCGCTTCGTCTTCAAGACCTGCCGCCGCCTGTTCGACGGCAATGCGCGCCAAAGTGTGTTCGATCGGGACATGCTTGCTCGCGTCGGCAAGCGTGGCCCGGGCATCCGCGAATTCGCCGATCTTCGCCTGGGCCAAAGCGATGTCCCTCAATGTGTAAGCGTATTGAACCCTGCCAGAAAACAGAAACAGGGCATCAATGGCGCCGTCAATCGCGCGGCGCGCATCATCCGCAAATCCTGCGTCTGCCTGCGCGATCGCGATATCCGCCAGAGCATTGGCGCGGTCCCCGAACAGGTTGTCCATCTCACCGGCCTCGGTCGCGGCATTGGCGAGGATCCGTCGCGCGCCTTCCTCGAATCCTGCCTCGGCCAGCGCGATACTGACATCGACAAATGACTGCATGGGAAACATCGAGCGGTCGCATGGTGACGCCGTGGCTTGGGCAAAGCTGTCGCGCGCGTCGCCTAAGAGCCCGGCGTGTAGCTGGCTGATGCCAATGGCTACGAAGGCCTCGGCCCCATCCTGACATGTGATCGATGAGGCCTCATAGGCCGTGGCAAGGGCATCGGCGTACAATTGCGCCTCAGCCTGGGCGACGGCAATTCGCTGAAGGGCCAACCCCCTGAAATTGTGTGTCACCGCTCCGCCAATCGCCTCGATGGCAGCGGCAAAAGTTCGCCGAGCGTCCTCTGAGTGCCCACGTGCCGCCTGCGCGGCGGCCACTGCAGTCAGGGGCTGGGCAGACTGCCAGTCGCCCAGATCCAGCTCAGCCGCCGCGACCACTGCATGGGCAAGCGACCTCTCAGCATGCCGTGGCAGGTCCGCCGCCGAATGCGCGGCACTCACAAGGGCAAGGGCTTCCGCACGCAACCTGGCGACGGGAATCTCGCAGGCCGTGACAAGCGCGTTGGCCAGAAAGCGGCAAGCGACGTGATTGTCGGGACATGGCACGTCATCCGTATCTTCCACGATTTCGGGGAAGTCTGCCCCTCCGACACCCTCTGCGACCTCCGCCGTCAGATCTGCGATCGTCGCGGAAAGCTCTACCGGATCGAAGCTGCCGATCCGCTGGTTGGTGATCAACTGAACTGCAAGCTGCGAGCCCGGATAGGTCCGCACAATACGATCCAGGTCCGCCTGCGCCTGTTCCAGCTGGAGAAGTCGGTCTGACGCGTTATCGACCAGTTCGGCTTCGGTAATCGTCTGCAGTGCCTGAACGAACAGGGCATTGGCGGCTTGGTCCGGGTCTGCCGAATGGTCTTGGTTCTCCGGCGCTGCATCGCCCTGCGGCAGAATGCAGGCGGCTTCAGCCGAAGTCGGTCCCAGCGTAAGGGCCGCGACGAGCGTGAGGAACAGGAAGGTCGTAGCTCTTCGACTTTTCAGCATTTCTGCGGCCATCCGCCCACCAGATCCACACGTATTCGGTGAGGTGAGACTATCGTGTGCCGCCGAAACGCGCCACTCCCACGAGGTGGAGAGCTCCAACCCAGTGGGCCCTATCGCCGCTATCGCCTATTCCGGGGACACCACACCGCACTTGCTGGCAGGTTAAGTGCTGTGTCCCCGAGATTGGGATTGGAGATTGGCGGCCAGCGCCAGGCCGCCATGCCTCGGTCATCGTTGCCGGTGATTGTCATAGAGCATCACCGTTGCCATCGGGTTCGTCTGGCCAGACGAAATCCCGCACCCGTAACGAGTCGATCCAGACTCTCAGTTCACGGTCGAATTCGATCAGGCCGTCGATCGGTAATCGTCCGGGTTCGAAGCGATAGCTGATGTTCAGAGTGTCGTAGAGCTTGTAGCCAACACTGCAGCGGTGGGTGCCGGGCACGGCCCCCCAAGTGCATTCCGCGGAGAAGGAATGTCCGAACGGAGTGCTGTAAAGCTCAAGAGGTGCTCGCAGGTAAAAGGGCCAGTACTCCAAGGGAATCTCTTTATCGTCAGGGCGCACTCGGCATCTTTCGAGACCAGCGTTGAGAAAGTCCCGCAGCTCATACCTTTCGCATGCCCTCTCGAACAGCTCCTCCCAGACGAACTGCAGCCCCCAGAAATCCGGATCTGCCGTGATCAAAGCCAACCGATCGACGCGTCGCGGCAGTGGGCCGAAGGGCGGGTCGCTGTTCCTAGCGGCGTCCTGTAGGTAGCGGAAGTAGAATGCGCGGCCGATGATCGGATGGTCGGGACAGCCCTCCGGTTGGGATGTATCCGGTGGAACGGGCGCGGCTGCCCGCGCCTCGGGAGACATGCCGGCAATGCCTGACAGCTCGTCCATGGGTACGCGCAGGACGATGCGGTGGAAGGCAATCGTGACCGTTCCTTCGGGGTCCGTGGCGCATAGAGAGGGATCGTAGGGAACGGTTTCCGAGTAGTGCTGCGCAGCCCCCTCCGCTGGCATGAGCGCCACCGCGGCCGCAAAGATGCAGGCAGAGATGTGCCGCGCCGCCGCAAGCGACGCTAGCTTAGCCGGAGGCGGGGTCGGTGCCGTCGCCCAGCCGCACTGGTACGGTTCGACGCGCCTCGGAGACCCCACTGAACGCGCCATCTTCCCGCCCTCTCCACTTGACGTCCCCGAGAATTCGGACTGCTGGTTTCCTTCATCGACGCGGCACCTTGCCGGGTGCAGCCCCCTATTAGCTGTCTGCGACGGCGGGATGGCTGGGCTTGTTATCAATCAATCACTATCGCCCAAAGCTATTACAAAGCTTGGTTATTCTTCGGATCTGGAGCGTGTGCCCTGATGAAACACCAAGCTCCATCGCTCGCCGTCCCGCCGCCAGATGGAACTTCGGAGGGTGCTAGTTTCGCTAATTCGATAGGTGACCAGCACGATCGAATCTGAAAGTGGGCGCGCGCAGAAATCGGAAATCGTGCGCGGGCCGTCAAACCCTGGGTCCTGCCGCAAAGCTTCGATCACCGTTGGCCTGTGGTACACGGTGCCAGAACTTCCGAACTCGACAAAATCGGCAGCCAGTAGGTCCTCAAGTAGGTCCGGTGATCCACGGACCTTTGGATCCAACAGGCGCATCTCCAAACCATGCAGGTGATCCGCCAGTTCGCAGCTATCTGTCATGCCCACGTTCAACACCTATCGGCCCGACAATAGGCCAGATCGTGTAGGTCCAAGACACGCGGGTCTTTACGCGGTCTGCGCGGTATGCGCACCACCGACGGATGTGCCGCTATGCGCCGCCGCGGCGGGCGGCGAGCACGGGCCGGAGGCCGGTGAGGTCGTACCCGGCTTCGGCTGCCGTCGCGACAAGGCCGTCGGCATCCTGGCGGCGGCTCTCGGAAAGCGCCCATAGCATGGTGCAGCGTGTGCCCGACCGGCAAAAGGCCAGCACCGGTCCTTCCGCTGCGTCCAGCGTGTCGCCGAAGGCCGCCACATCGTCTTCCGTCAGGTGGCCGGAGACCACCGGCTGGAAGTGGTAGGCGAGGCCCGCACGCTTCGCGGCCTCTTCGATGGCCGCACCCGGCGGTTGGCCCGGCACCTCGCCGTCCGGGCGGTTGTTGATGATGGTCTTGAACCCTTCAGCCGCCAGATCCGCCACCTCCGCTTCCGTGATCTGCGAGGCGACGCTCAGGCTCGGCGTCAGCTGTGCGATCTTTTCCATCCCGACCTATCTCCCGATGAGTGCGTAGCGTTGGCCCAGCAGATGCGCGCTGGGAAGCGACCCGTCAATTCGGATCTTCGGTCGCGGGGCTCGATAGCGCCGGCCGCCGGAACTGTATATGTCGTCGGTTGACCCGGCTCGGGTCGCGGCTAGAGGGCGTCGATAGGGATCTTGATGTAGCGGACACCGTTGTCTTCGGCTGGCGGCATCTGCCCGCCGCGCATATTGATCTGGATCGACGGCAGGATCAGCTTGGGCATGCCCAGCTTTGCATCGCGTTCGGTACGCATCTTGACGAAGTCGGTCTCCGCGACGCCGTCATGGACGTGCAGATTCTTCGCCCGTTCTTCCGCCACCGTCGTCTCCCAGGCATAGTCGTTGCGGCCCGGGGCCTTGTAGTCGTGGCACATGAACAGCCGGGTTTCGGACGGCAAGGCAAAGATCCGCTGGATCGAACGGTAGAGCTGGGCCGCGTCCCCGCCGGGGAAGTCGCAGCGCGCGGTGCCGAAATCGGGCATGAACAGCGTGTCGCCGACAAAGGCGGCGTCGCCGATCAGATAGGTGATGCAGGCCGGTGTGTGCCCAGGCGTATGCATTGCCCGGCCTTCGATACCGCCGACCATGAACGTGTCGTCGTCTCTGAACAGCACGTCGAACTGGCTGCCGTCGCGCTGGAACTCCGGCCCGATATTGAACAGCGCACCGAACACCGACTGCACGGCCACGATCTCCGTACCGATCGCTACTTTGCCGCCCAGAGTCTGTTGCAGATAGGGCGCGGCGGTCAGATGGTCGGCGTGGACATGGGTCTCGATGATCCAGTCGACCGAAAGGTGGTTCGCACGGACATGGCTGATGAGGCGGTCGGCCGACGTCGTCGCCGTTCGCCCGGAGCTTGCATCATAGTCGAGCACCGGATCGACGATCGCGCATGTTCCCGTCTGCGGATCGGTGACGACATAGCTGATGGTGTTGGTCGCTTCATCGAAGAAGCCGTTGACGTCAGGATGTCGCATACCAGTCTCTCGTTCCTCAACTTGTGCCTGCCGTATCCGCACGCCCAGCCGGGGCGGCGCAAACGTCGCCGTCGGGCCGGTCGACAGCAAAGGGGTCGCGCCATCCCTCCCGTCCCTGGCATAAGCATGCGCCAAAAGATGTCCCTTCCGGGGTCGTGTGCCCGAACCGCTCCATTGGAGAATGAACGCCCATGCGCGCCCTTCGCACAGCATACGGTCTAGCGCGTCTGGTCGGCCAGTTGGGGCGAAGTGCGTCGCCGCAACCCAGGGAACTCGCCCAGCGGCTTGCCGCAGTGCCGACGCGGGCAGCACCGCTGAAGGCGCCGGTGCGTATTCGCTGGAACCGCCACCACGTACCGTTCGTCGAGGCCGAGCATGATGTCGATCTGGCGGTCGCGCTCGGCATCGTGCATGCGCATCTGCGGCTGGGCCAGATCGAGATCATGCGCTGGATTGCGGAGGGACGGCTCTCTGAGGCAGTGGGACCGGCGGCCGTCGAGTTCGACCATCTGTTGCGCGTGCTGGAATTCGGCCGTGCCGTCGACGGCATCGCGGCGGAACTGCCGGACGATACGCGGGACTGGATCGAGGGCTTCGTTGCCGGCCTCAATTGCACGATCGAGCAGGCGCGCGAGGTGCCGCCGGATCTGGCCGCGCTCGGCGTCGAGCCGCGGCCGTGGAGCTTGCGCGATGTCTTGACCGTCTCACGGCTGGTGGGGGCCGACTTCAACTGGAAGGTCTGGGTCCGCATGCTGAAGCTGCGCAAGCGGCCGGACTGGCCACAGCTCTGGCGCCGTCTGGTGGGTGGGGGGCTGCCGGTGCCCAGCTTCAGCGGCGGCGGCGATGCCGTGCTGGAACGGCTGTTCGGCGCCATCGACCACAGCGGCAGCAACTCGCTGGCCGTTGCGGCGCAGAACGGAGCCAATGGCGGGGCACTGATCGCCAGCGATCCGCACCTGTCGTGCATCCTGCCCAATACCTGGTTGATCGCCGGCTATCGGTCCCCGGGCTATCACGCCGTCGGCTTCATGATCCCCGGCATGCCGGTGATGGCGCTGGGGCGCAACCCCTGGATCGCGTGGGGCGGCACCAGCCTGCATGCGGCGTCCAGCGAGCTGTTCGACGTGAGCGACGTGCCCGCCCACGAGATCACGACCCGGCGGGAGCGCATCAAGGTCCGCTGGGGCGCAGACCGGCACATAGACGTGCGGGAAACGCCCTATGGCCCCATCATCACCGACGCCCATGCGTTGGGCGCGCCGCGCGACCGGCATCTGGCGCTGCACTGGATCGGGCATCTGCACACGGACGAGATCACATCGATGCTCGCTGTCAGCCGGGCAAGGTCGTGGGGGGAGTTCCGACAGGCCATCGACGGCTTCGCGATCCCGGCCCAGAACATGGTGTTTGCCGATGCCGAGGGCCGGGTCGGCAAGGCGATGGCCGCAAAGCTGCCCCGGCGGCCCGCATCGGCGCCGGAGGATCTGGCGCTGGAACTGCATGCCCATGAACACTGGGCGGAATTCGTGACGTCGAAGGATCTGCCCTCGCAACTGGATCCCACCGACGGCTTTGTCGCGTCCGCCAACGACGCGCCACCGGAAAGCGCCGTAACGATCGGGTATTTCTTCTCACCGGACGATCGGGTTCGCCGCCTGGCAAAGCTGCTGACGGAAACGCAGCCGACAACGGTGGAGTCCCTTTCGGCGCTGCAGCGCGATGTGCATCTGACCTCGGGGTTGGAGCTGAAGGGGCTGGTGCTGCGCCTGGCGCAGCAGGCAACCTTGCCGGCCGGTGAGCACGACCCGCGGCGTCGGCTGGTGGCGGCGCTGGAGGCCTGGGACGGAACGTTCCCCGAAGACTCCGCCGGCGCGCTTGCGTTCGAGCTTCTCGCCTTTCACCTGATTGCCGAGCTGCACGGCCCCGGCAATTTGGAGATCTACAAGGCCGTCTACGACCCCTGGACCCTGCTGCGCGACGATCTTGATCATGAGCCGACGGAGCGGCTGCGGCAGGCCAGCACCCGCGCCCTGCAGAAGGCCGCGAAGCCCTTCGCCAGGCTCGGCACCTGGGGCCGCGCGCACCGTCTTCGCCTGTCTCACCCGCTGGGGGCCATCCCCCTTGTCGGGCGACGCTACCGTTTCGCCGACCTGCCCGTCGGCGGCACCAACGAGACGGTGATGAAGACGGCGCACGGCCTTTCGGGGCGGCAGCATGGCGTGAGCTTCGGTGCCAACGCCCGCCACATCTCCGACCTCTCCGATCCCGACGCCAACCACCTCGTGTTGTTGGGTGGGCAGGATGGCTGGCTCGGCAGCGCAACCTTCGTGGACCAGGTGAGCCTATGGCGGTCCGGCACTTACGTGAAGGTGCCGATGACGACCGAAGCGGTCGCGGCGGAGTTCGAGCACATGACGGAGGTGAAGCCGGCGTGACGCCCTAAGCGAGAGCGGGCGCCACCCGCCTCAAGAGGCAGCATTATTCCCTTCTGCATCGAAGAAGACGTTCCTTCCGCGGGCATCTGGCGTTAAACGGTCTTCAGCAGGGGGCCGGTGCCGTTGGCCGGGTCCCGTCAGAACTGAGGGCTCCGCAGCCGGATCCTTGTCCAACGGCTATCAACGCTGCCAGTCAAAGGCAGGAGGTCGCGCTCGTGCAGAAGATCACGTTTCCCACCAGCAGCCCGGTCGTTCTCGGACAAGTCAACAGCCAGGCGGCGCAATCCCGCATGATCGACGCGGTCGGCGAACTCTATCTGCCGCAGGCCCATGATGGCCCGCGGCCGGCCGTCATCCTGGTCCAGGGGCTCGGGGGCGTGAAGGATGCGCGGGAGCGCACCTATGGACCCATGCTGGCCGAACTGGGCTATGTCGCCCTGGTGGTCGACAGCTTCGCTACCCGCAACGCCGACAAGACCGAACACACGCTGAGGGCCTTGAAGGTCACCGAGGCGATGATCCTGGCCGACGCCTTCGCCGCACTGGGGTATCTGGCAGACCATCCTGCCGTCGACTCGGACCGTATCAACATCGCCGGCTTTTCCTATGGTGGCATGATCACGGTGCTGACGGCCTATGACCAGATCGCCCGCCTCTACCGCCCGGACGGGCTGAGGTTTGCCGGCCATGTGTCCTACTACGGCAGCAGCATTCCGCGCCTGGACGACCCCACGGCGACCGGGGCACCGGTGCTGATCATGCTCGGCGGGCTGGACCGCAATGTGCAGATCGCGCGGACCCACCAGATCGCCGACGATCTGCGCGGCGGCGGCGCGCCGGTTGAGGTGATCGTGTTCGAAGACGCCTACCACCAGTGGGATGCCGACGATATCGAGCGTCGGTTCGTCCTTTTCAGCCTGCACGACTGTCGCATGCGCGTCGGCCGCGACAACCGCATTCGCGACGAAGGGCTGGGCCTGCGCTATGGCGGCAAGTTCCTGCGCGGGCTGTGTATCGCCCGGCAGACCAGTGTCCGCGGCTATCATATCCAGAGATGCGAGAAGACGCTCAGCCGGTCGAATGCGCTGTTGCTGGACTTCCTCGCCAAGGGGGCGGACAGCCAATCCCAATCAGCTCGCGAGGGCTTGGTCAGGGAATCGGCTGCCTGACCTTGGACCGGTGAGCCGTCAGGTGGTGCAGCGATTGCCGGTGACGACCTCGCCGAAGGCCGGCGTGTTGCTGCCGACGATCCAGGACGATACCGAGCCGTCCGGATTGAACGAGAACTGCTTGCACACCGGCGGCCCATCGAGTTGCTGGCAGGCCTGCGAGCCTTCCACCGTCCAGCTTCCGGTAGCATCGCGCCCGGCATTCGATACCGTCACTTCGCCGTCGGCCCGATAATACTCACAGGTCGGCGCACCCGACGTCGTGAAGCCGAGAATGCTGTTGCCGGCCAGACCGTGATAGAGCGCCTCGTCGCTGGCGAGGTTCGTCGGTGGCGCCTGCCGTGGCGTGGCGGGTGCGGGCGATGCCGATGATCCCGAGCTAGAGGATTGGCACGATGCCGCGAAAACCCCTGCGGCGATGACCATTGCCAGACGATATGCCGGCTGCCGTCGGCTGCCCATGTCCTGTCCTCCGCGTCCCAGCCGCTTACGCAGATCGTAGCCTTCTACAGGCACGCGCTGGCGTATGTCGAGACTGTGGCGGTCAGGCCGTGCCCACATGGGCAAGGAACATGGTCGACCAGATCTCTTGGCCGGAGTATTCGCGCCGCTGGCCGCCCATGGCCGGGTCACGCACCACCATGCCGGTCAGCTCCTGCCGGCCGGCGGTATCCTCCGCCCAGGACAAGGCCGTCAGCACGGTGGCATGACCCAGCGAGCCGATGATCAGTGGCTGCTCATCACGCAGATAGCGGGCAGCGATCACAGGGTCGATGGGCAGGGCCTGCGCGAATCCGCGGAACGGCTTGCCGTGTTCGTCGCGCCAGTCGCGGTTGACGGCCGTCAGGATCTGAAGCGGGTTGGCCGGCATGTCGACGATGCGCCCGAAGGTTTCCTGCACCACGCGCTCCTGCCGCACGGGCCGGTCGTAATAGTCGAAGATCATCGAGATGCAGGCGGCCCAGCACCATTGGCTCTGGTATTGCGGCAGGGCCGACTGCCCGACGACCGGCGTGGGAATGCCGACCTGGCAGTACTGGACGCCCCATTGATCGAAACCGGTGCAATGTTCGGCGGCGCGCGCTCCGCCCGCGGTCGGCAGCACTGCGGCGACGGCAGCGGCCCCTGTCAGGCCCAGAAGCCGGCGGCGGTTGAGATTGGCTGGACCATGCGATGCTTGGATCCCGGTCATGTCGAAACTCCTCCCCGGTCCGGTGGCCAACATGGAACGGATGATTGCGCGATCCGCATCGTCCTTCAGTGACGTCGGGCACAGCCGCTCAATGCCAACCGGATGGCCGCGGTAATAGCCGCGAGCCAGTGCCTCCTGATCCCAAGGTTGCGAGGATTTTGGGTGACTTATGGGCGCAATTGAGACAATCGCACGGTATCGGGATGCCGTGCCAATGCGCCGCAGCAAGGCTGCGACCGCGTCGCAATCTGCGCAGTCTCGAGGTGTCAAAGGCGCCGAAGGGCTCGCTTGGGGACGAGCCTCAACGGCAACGACGAGGGGTCGCCAGGCTGGCGATTCGTCTAGATCTCGAACTTGATGCCCTGCGCCAGTGGCAACTCGCGGGAATAGTTGATGGTGTTGGTCTGGCGCCGCATGTAGCCCTTCCAGGCTTCGGTGCCGGATTCCCGTCCGCCGCCGGTTTCCTTCTCGCCGCCGAAGGCGCCGCCGATCTCCGCACCCGACGGGCCGACATTCACGTTGGCGATGCCGCAGTCGGACCCCGTGGCGGAAATGAACTCCTCGGCCTCTCGGACGTCCGTGGAAAAGATGCAGGACGAGAGACCCTGCGGCACGCCGTTCTGGATGGCGATGGCCTCGTTCAGGTCCCGGTACTTCAGGACATACAGGATCGGCGCAAAGGTCTCGTGTGTGACGATGTCAGTCTGGCCCGGCATCTCGACGATGGCCGGATGGACGTAATAGCCGTCGGGATAGGTCTCGGCGAGCGCCCGCCCGCCGCCATGCAGCAAGCCACCGTCGGACGTCGCCCGTTCCAGCGCCCGCTCCATGCCGTCGAAGGCGCCCTTGTCGATCAGCGGGCCGACCAGCACGCCGTCCGCCAACGGGCTGCCGATCGGCAGTGTTTCGTAGGCGGCCTTCAAACGCGGCACCAGATCGTCATAGACGTCCTCATGCACGATCAGCCGGCGCAGGCTGGTGCAGCGCTGGCCGGCGGTGCCGACCGCGGAGAAGACGATGGCCCTCAGCGCCATTTCCTGATCGGCCGAGGGGGCGACGATCATCGCGTTGTTGCCGCCCAGTTCCAAGATGCAGCGCCCGAACCGCTCCGACAGCTTGGCTGCGACGGCATGGCCCATGCGGGTCGACCCGGTGGCCGAGACGATGGCGACGTCGCGGCTGGTGGTCAGGATCTCGCCCACATCCCGCTCGCCGACGATCACCTGGATCAGCCCGTCCGGCGCATCGCCGAATTTCGCCATGGCGCGTTCGCAGATCTTCTGCGTCGCCAGCGCCGACAGCGGCGCCTTCTCCGACGGCTTCCAGATCACCGGGTCGCCGCAGACCAGCGCCAGCGCGGCATTCCAGGCCCAAGGCGCCACCGGGAAGTTGAAGGCCGTGATGATGCCGCAGACCCCCATGGGGTGCCAGCTCTCACGCATGGCATGGCCCGGGCGCTCCGACGCGATCGTCAACCCGTAGAGCTGGCGGGAAAGGCCGACCGCGAAGTCGCAGATGTCGATCATCTCCTGCACTTCGCCGAAGCCTTCCTGCAGGATCTTGCCGCATTCCAGCGAGACGAGCCGGCCGAGATTATCCTTCTCCGCCCGCAATTCCTCCCCCAGCAGGCGGACAAGCTCGCCACGGCGCGGCGGCGGGACGTTCCGCCAGGCTTTAAAGCTCTCGGCAGCCGCCGCGATCATGGCGCGGACGTCTTCGGGGGAATGGGTCTTCAGCCGCGCGATCTCGGAACCGTCCACGGGTGTGAAGATGGGAAGGGTGCCGCCTTGAATATCGGCCGCACCGAGGCCGGCGGCCGTCAGGATCGTCTCATGTGTCATCGTCCCATCTCCTCGAAAGTCCTGCTAGACGCTCTTTGCAAGCTGGTTTGCCGTGAACACTGCCTGATAGAACCGCGACATGAGCCCGCGTGCGGTCGCCGATTTCATGCCGGTGATCGGGATCGGCAGATCGGCCTCCTGCCCGCCGGACAAGAGCTCGGCCATCGCCTTGCCGAAGATGGTTCCAGGCGTGATGCCGCGGCCGTTATAGCCCATTGGCGTGTAGAGGCCCTCACCCAACCGGAAAATGCGAGGCAGGTGGTCGGGTGTCAGCGCAATGGGGCCGTGCCACGCCTCCTCAAACGCGACCTCTCCCAGATCGGGGAACAGGCGTTTCAGCGTTCGGGCGGCCCAGCGGCGCGACAGGCCCGTGGTACCGCCTATCGCCTTGCCCATGGAGCCGATGATCAGGCGGCCGAACGCGTCCCGGCGCAGCGAGAACATGATCGGGCCCGTATCCCAGAGCCCCTGGCCTTCGCTGAGGATGCCGTTCGCGCGGTCGCCCAGCGGCGGGGTCGCAAGCTGGAAGAAGTAGATTTCCGTGAAGATGGTCTTCAGCCCCGGCCACAGGTCGCCGGAATAGGCATTCGTGCCCAGAACCACCCACTTCGCCTGCACCGTGCCGCGGTCTGTTTCCAGAAGCCACGCCGCACCCTCGCGGCGCAGCCGCTGAACCGTCACGCCGGTGGAGATGTTGGCACCGGCGCCCAAGGCCGCGCGGGCAAGGCCGCGGGCGTATCCCATCGGGTTGATGGTTCCGGCACGGTGATCCAGAAGGCCGCCATGGAAGGCCGTGCTGCCGATCTTCACCGCCGCCTCTTCGCGTGACAGCAGATCGACCGGCGCGCCCAGGCGGTGCCATTCCTCTGCCCGGCGCGCCAGGCCCCGGAAGCCACGGGGGGAGTGTGCGGCGTGGATGGTGCCGCTGCGCGTCGCTTCGCAGCGGATCTGGTGGCGTTCGATCAGCGAGAACACATAGCTCGGCGCCTCGCCCAAGATCTTGATCAGGCCCGATCCGCATTCCTCGCCCAACTTGGCCCGCACATCCTGCGGTGGCAGCCAGAGCCCGGCATTGACCAGCCCCACATTGCGCCCCGACCCGCCATAGCCGATGCGCTTGGCCTCAAGCACGTGACAGTCGATACCGCGCTCCGCCGCATGCAGCGCCGTTGAAAGCCCGGTGAACCCGCCGCCGACGATCGCCAGATCGGTCGTGATGTCGCCGTCCATCGCGGCGGCATATTCGGGTTCCTCTGCTGACGAGTCCCAAAGCGAAAGCTTCGGCATGTCGATCATGGCGTCAGACCCTCCAGCGCTTGCAGGATGCATCCCGCGGCATCGGCACCGGCCTTTCGAAAGCTTGTGGCATATGCTAGAATGTGTCAACATGCAAAATATGTGTTCCATATATCGGCACAATGAGGCGTCATGATGCCCACGCTCAAAACATCGGTGGCCGATATGGTCGCCTCAGCCCGCGCGCGGATCGAAGAGGTAGAAACCCCGGACGCCATCGCGATGGTGGCCGATCCGTCCGTTGTCCTGGTTGATCTGCGCGATGTGCGCGAACGGCAGCGCTCAGGCTTCATCCCGGGAAGCTTCCACTGCCCCCGCGGCATGGTGGAATTCTGGGTTGACCCGACGAGCCCCTATTTCAAAGAGATCTTCGGCGAGGAAAAGAGGTTCGTCTTCTACTGCGCCTCCGGCTGGCGCTCGGCCCTGACCGTTGCGACCCTGAAGGACATGGGCTTCGAAGCGGCGCACCTGAAAGAGGGCTTCTCAACCTGGGAGAAGCACGGCGGTCCGGTCGAACTCATTGCGCCGAAGTCGGAGTGAAGCCTGGTGGCCGGGATCTAACCCCCTATTTCCAACAGCTCGGTTCGGCAAAGCTGGTCCAGACTGTCAGCAATGTGCCATTTCCAGCCGTCGTCGCCATTAGAACACCGGTTCCGCGATCGGCGCCAAGCTGCCATTGGCCTCGCTGCTTGTCTCCCCCGACCCCTTCCAAACGACGGTCCACCTCGACGACGGGTGCCACTTGGCTAATCACGATTGGTATCATGACGGATCACTGAGCCACACTGCCATGTCGCCGACTAATCTCTGGACATCATAGGTTCAATTTGCTGGACTAGTTCGAATAGAAGAACCTGATATCAATGCGCGATCCACTTAACGCGCTTCTGAAGCGTGAAGCGGAAACCGATGTCGAAAAAGGTTACGAGGACTAAGAAACCACCAGCAAGTCGCACATCGAGGAGGGCGCGGCGACAGCCAGCGAAATCGACCAAGAACTCCACCGCGCCATCGCACTCCACCATTCGAATTGGCGACGAACGCGAGAAGGATCTGTTCTGGGATCATTTCATCCGGTCGCTAGACGCTGAACCCAGACCAAATAGAGTTATTCACGGAGCGTCTGGTGTAGAGCACCGGTTACTTGGTCTTGGCGTGGATGATGTCGGTAAACGTTTGGTGCTGGTTTCCGATGCACCTGAAGCCCGATCAGCAGCAATGATGCAGGTCGATGTCCAGACAACAGTGCCAGATACTCGTGTTGTTGTTGCTCGCCCAATAGCCACTGATTTTACGATTTTCGTTCGGTCTCTTGTTGCCATGATGGGTGCTTCTCGGTTCCCAATCGATGAAATCAGTCAAATTGTGGAGCAGCTTGGCGGCGACAAAAAGGATGATGCCATTGGAGAACTAGATAAGTACTTTGGTCAGCATTTTAGATCTGTGGTAGACTTATTCAAGTTTGCGCCACTTGATCTTTTGTATCAGATTCAGCAACTATTTGGTCAGCTGTCATTAATTGACTGGGGAATTATGATTGGCAAAATTTTCGACAAAGAAACTAGAACAGTAGATATTGAGGCTTTGACTTCATTGGATATCATGGGGTTGGACAGAAAATTCGGAGTATGTCCCGTACCGTTGTTTGATTTTAATGAGAATGATCTTGAAGCCATACGAAGTGGATCACGGTTTGAAGAAATTACGGAGATAATTAGAAGATTACAGATTTACCAGTACTTCTTTCCTTCTCCTGATCATCTTGTTCTTGGATTGATTGATCGTGGCGTCAATCAGAAGAAAGATATCGTACAACATGTTAAGAGTTCTCCGGAGATTGGGCATCCATTTGGGCCAGTCGAGATCGTTGCCGAATCTACAGATCCACTTACGCTAATTGATGCCTTACAGGATAGGGGGATGTGTGTGTCGGGAAAGCATACAATGGAAATGACTGAAGATGGGCAGGCGGTGAGGCATGAAGTAGAGTATAAGCCTCGCGAAAGCATACTGTCCAAAATCATCAATCGTGTTCAGGTGAAAATCGGCACATCTGGCGACTGAAGTGCTCGGAATTTGGCCATTGAGAATTTGCTATATCTAAAGAGTTTGTGGTGTTTCTAATCTCCGAGTGTTAGTCGTTTGAATGAGTTGTCGAGTGCTGTTGTGCGGTTCTTCGTGCGGCTCGTATTAGGCAAATGTGGCTCCTCGGTCCGCACCTGTTGTCACGTTCCATATGCTTCGCTCGTCGGCGGCGGCAACGAGCCGCAGGCTGCCCTTCCTTGTACGGCACGCAGACAGGCCGCTTGGGGTCAACTGCGGACCAATGGCGAAGCTTAGCGGGGACCTGCGCGAAGAATACCAGCGCCCCAGCGCGAAACGCCGATGGCAGCGATCGGGCCGCTACCGGGCAGCCGGATGGCCGCACCAAAGCTGTCCCACCCCTTTCTTGCCTTCGGCTTCCCCTAGCGGCAACTTGTACAGCACCCACTCGTTGGCCCGCCCAGGGGTCTTGCCCACGGCCGTAAACCCAAGGCGCCCCATGAGCCGGTGCGACGGCGCGTTCGGGTGATCGACAGCGGCGACAAGGCGCGCCAATCCGAGTGTAACGCGCGCATAGACGATCAGTGCGTTGAGCGCTTCTTCGGCCAGGCCATGTCCCCAGTGGTTGGGACTGAGGGCGATGAGCGGCTCAACGTCGCCGATCATTGCTGGCGCCGCGCCCGCCTCGGCAGAGACCGGCTGCAGCCCGGCGATGCCGGCGAAGCCTTCGCGCATGGTCTCGATCACCCACAGTCCGAGGCCGCGTGACTCCAACTGCTCGCTGCGTGCGAGCATCGCGGCCACCTTTTCGTGAGGAAGAACGATGTCATCGCAAAGATAGCGACGCACTTCCTCATCGTGCAGCAGCCTCACAACGTCATCGAGATTTTCGGACGTCGCTGGCCGCAATTGGCCATGTGGCAGGCGCAGGCATGGTTTCATTCGCGGACGGTTGCGTCCCAAACTACTGGAGCCACACCACTAGCCACGCGCCAGCGCCTGCGTCACCTCCACGGCCGAACGCAGCACCAGGGCGCAGATTTCCTGGCTGCGGCCGTCCGGCAGATTGACGTCGGGGACCGATACGCCGAGGGCGGCGATCGGATCGCCGTTGGGCAGCCGGATGGCGGCACCGTAGCTGTGAACGCGCTCCCGATACTCCCCCTCATCGACGGCGTATCCGCGTTCTCGGGTGGCCGCCATGTCGGCGTCCAGTCGCGTGATTGAGGTGATGGTCTTGTCGGTGTACCGGATCAGGTGGTCGCGGATCCGGTCGCGCAGGCGATCGTAGCTGGCCGCCAGCAGCGCCTTTCCCGTCGCCACGCAGTGCATGGGCGCGCTGCCGCCCTTTGGGGTGAAAGACTGGATCGGCTGGGTGCTTTCGATCTTGTCCACATAGATCACCGAAAGCCCGTCGGGCACGGCAAGATAAACGGCCTCTCCCGTGGCCTGCGACAGCCCGCGCAGCTGCGATGCTGCGATCTCGGGTAGCTGGAGGGTCTCGACGATGGCCTGGCCAAGCTGCCAGGTCTTCATGGTCGCCGCATAGAGCTTGTCATCGGAATGCCGCACATAACCCAATGCCGAAAGCGTCTGCAGCAGGCGGAAGGTCATGGACTTCGTTAGCTCAAGCTGACGCGAAAGCTCACTGACCCCTCTGCCCGAGGGCGACTTTGCCAACGCTTCGAGAATGGTCAGGCCCTTGGAGAGCGTTGAATCCAGCCTTGCGGGCGGGGCGACGTCTCGGCTATCGGGCAGGGTGGTCAATTGGCGAGTTCACTTCCAATCGCGGTGATCAGCCGGCCTCAATCGTCACGGCATATAGAACAATCTTCTTGAATATTGGCACGCTCTAGCTGAAATGTCACGCGCCCCGCGCAGAGTCCGCCTTAAGGCAGGTCCGGCATGCTTTCGGCCAGCAGCCAGGCGTCCCGCCATCCGTCGACCGGATGCCCGGCAACCTCCTCCGCCACGGCGATGAAATTGCCCACCGACGCCACATCATGGCGAAACCGCTCGGCAAAGGTCTGCAGCACCTGGAAGAACACCTCGTCCCCCAGGTCCAGCCGCAGCGCATGTGCGGCCAGCGCCCCTCTCACAAAGGTGGCGCGGTCGAACATCGTGTCCGCATCGACGCTGAGCGGCGGTGCCCCCGGACGCTCCCGCTCAGAGGCAATCCACTGCCGCAGCAGAGCATCGGCAGCCTCTTCGCCATGGCGGATTTCGACCCACAGCAGCTCCGCGTAGGTGGCCAGCCCCTCTTGCACCCAGATGTCGCCCCAGGTCGCGGGGGTAACCGAGTTGCCCCACCACTGGTGGGCAACCTCGTGCACCACCACGCTTTCCTCCCGGCTGGTGGACAGGGTCAGCAGCGGCCGAGGCTGCGCCTCCAGGCGGTAATGGGCATCCGACCCCAGCACGATCGATCCCGTCTCATCGAACGGGAAGGGTCCGAAGAAGGCACCCAGTGTCAGGATCACGTCGCCCAGCAGCTCAATGTCGCCTTCGTCATGCTCGGGCAGCGTTCGGTCCAGCCAGAACCGCAACGGCAAACCGTACGGCCCGGTAGCCTCGTAATAGTCGAACCGGCCGAAGGCGACGAAGGCGGATGCGGGCTGAAGCGGTGCGATCGTCTCGAAGGTGAAGCGCTGCCGGCCACCATGCCGCTCCACCTCACCCGGTCGGCCGTTGGCGACGGCCACATAGGGCTCGGGCACCGTCAGGCTGAAAGAGTAATGCGCCTTGTCCGACGGATGGCCGTTCACCGGCATCCAGGCGCGGGCGGCATCGGGAACCGAGATGCCCGCGGCACCGGCATCCGTGGCCAGCCATCCGACATATCCCAGCCATGGATGCCACATGGTCGGGGCCATGCCTTCGTAGCGTACGCGCACCACCGCCGTGCTGCCGATCCTGAGGCCACGGCTGCCGGGCACCTGGACGCTCAGTTCGTCGTCTTCAGCGGTCCAGGTCGTCCGTCTGCCGTTGACGGTGACGGTCGAGATCTCGGGTCCGGAGTAATCGAGATTGAACGCGGTTAACGGCTGGGTGACGGTCATGTGGACGACCGTGTCGCCGGTAATGACGCCGGTTTCGGGGTCCCAGGCCAAGTCGACATCGTAGCGGTCCACCTCATAGCCGCCGTTCCCCGCCATGGGGTAGACCGGATCGTCGAGACCGGATGCCCCTGGCATCATCATACCCTGACCGGCAGCTGGTGCAGGTGCGCCCGCCAGGACCGCGAGAGCCAGCAGCCGGAAGAGGGGCCGTCTTACCTGGGCCGGAACCGGCATTGCGCTTCATCTCCCCTTATTCTTGCCCAGTCTCGGGTGTTCCCCTGCCGGCGCAATAGCGGTTGCGCCTGCCGGTGCCGGTGGCGGACAACCATGCAATGAAGGGGCGAATTCGGTCGAGATTGTGATCGGTGCTAAGAGACGCAACGCCATGCCTTTAGAGAAGCGCCAGAAACGGGTCGACACGCGCAACGTGTTCAAGGCCAATGCCATCGTGCGCCGATCGTTCACCGGCCGCATCGTCGGGCGGTACCGGCGCCTGGGCCCCAACCCCTGGGACGACTATGCGTATCAGGCCACACCGGGCGACACGATCACCGTGCTGCCGGGCTTGAAGGTACACCTCGAACGCGCCGGCGCCACCATGCGGATGCGCCACCGCGGCCAGGTCGTTGTGGTTGCCTTCGCCGCCGATGGTGAGGAAACCGGTCCGGCCGTCCCCGAAGGCGATCGGCCCGGCCGTTCCTTGCAGGACTACGTTCGTAAGTTTGCCAACAAGCCCGGCGCCGGCGTCGGTGCCGCGATCGCCACGAAGCTGGGGCGATAGGTGACCGTGCCAAATGCCTCGCCGGATCCGCGCTGAATGATCGGTGGGGCTAAGAGGATTGCTACCCGACGGGGCCGTCAGGCCAGCAGGAGTATCAACCCGACGACGATCAGGGCGGCGGTCCAGACCATGTCGAGATTGACCCAGCCACGGCGCAGGAACGCGACGCCGAACCATTGGTAGACGCCGAGCGCAACGAGAAGCGTCGCGACAAGCATGGCCAATGTATGAACGCCGACGGCGGCCACCGCGATGGAGAACGAGCCGCTCGCCGTCAAATCCTGCGCGGGCGAGCCGGCAAGACACAAAGGGATCAGAGCCGGTACCAGCATCAGACCCGCACCGTGGGCCGTGGCCATCAAAAGGGACCAGAGGGCAAGGCCGACCATGCCCACCTGCATGCCGAAGCGCACCCGATGGCGAGTGCCGAACTGCCAGTGATAGATCGCCCAGGCGATCAACAGCACGCCGGCCGCACTGCGGATGGCGCGCTCCTCGATCACCAAGCCCAAACCGAGGACGGCAAAGACGACGGCTGCAATCGCCGCTGAATGTCCAATGGCGATCGGGATGAGAGCCGTAAAGACGATCAAGCGGCTCTTCCGGTGCAGTCCGAGCGCCACGGCGAACAACCATCCCATAGCCGGGTTGACCCCATGGAACGCCCCCAGCCCTGCCAGCGCGACCCAGGGCCAGATCTCGGTCATGGATCTTGGGCCCGCCAGCAGGACTGACCTGGACGACCCGCTTCCGCGCTCACGGATAGCAGTACGAATCGGACGATGCGTCGCCGCCTTGCAGGTGCACCTGGTGCGGCAGGTGTCCTTCAGGCCACGACAGGAAGAAATCGTCGTCGAGGGCGATCCCGCCGTCCGGCTGGGCGTCGACCTTGACCATCCATCCTTTGACGCCGTCCGGATAGAACTGCGTGTCGACCGCGCTGTAGAGGGAGTTGGAGAAATAGATGCGGCGGCCGTCGCGGCTGACCTCAACCATCTGGGGTCCGCCATTAAGTGGGCCGTTGCCCTTCGGATGGCCCGCACGCGAGACGATCCCGCCGATGCGAACCTTGCCCGTCAGCCTGGGGTTCAGCGGATCGGACACATCATACTGGTGGAAGTCGCCGGTACCCCAGCACGAGACATAGAGGAAGCGGTCGTCGACGGACAGGTCGATGTCCGTCACCAGGGGTGGACACGCCTTGAAGTCCTTCAGCATCGGTGGCAGCTGGTCCGGCTCCGCGGGCTCGGCCGGGATGGAGATCACCTTCTTCGTCGCCCACCGGTCGCCATCCCGGTACCAGACGAAGATGGATGCAGAGAGATCCTGCAGGCAGAGGACCACGCCAACAAACCCATAGGCCTTGGTCGGATCGTGTGCCGGGCGCAGCTCAAAGACCAGCTGGTACTCCTCTCCCAGATCGATCTCTTGCACATGCCGGCGCTTGTGCAGGTCCCAGAAATGCAGATGACGGCCGTACTTGGCGCCGAGAATGGCCTCGGGAACGAGCCCGTCCTCGAACATGTCGGGCGTGCCCCACTCGCTGGTCACCATCGTGTCGTAGCCAAGGTGCCACCAGAAGTCATAGGCCAGCTCTTGCGGCCCGCGATCGAGCTCCCACTGGCCGCGGACATCGAAGGACTCGTGGTCCATCAGGAACACGCCGCCAGGGCGCTCGCCCTCGGCATTGGCCAGTGCGCTGACATAGATGCCCTCAGGCCCGCAATGCACCGTGTGCGGCCGTGAATAGCCGGCGCGCTCGGCCAGCTCATCGGCTTCGATGGTGCGAACATGCTTCGGCTGCGTCGGATCCGGCTTGGTATCCAGAATGTGAAGCCGCGACGATCTGATGCCGGGAACGATCAGGTAACGCCGCTCCACATGCGGATGGGGCGCGTTGGGGCACAGACAGGAACTGCAGGCATTCCAACCGAAATGATGCAGCTCGTCTCCGGTGCCGAGATCCGTCTGGCCGATGATTTGCGCATAGGTCGAAGAGCCCGGGTCGACGTCGACCACCGTCATCGCGTCTGGGCGCTGCCGGTCGGGATCGAAGCTGGCGACATAGGCCAGCCGCTCCGGTGGCGCCTTGGACGCCATGCGCGGTGACGGATAGAAGGTGGGGTCCGGCGTCCATGTGGCCATCTTGGTGCCTCCCGTTGCAAATGGCACCGCCTTCGGACAAGGCTGTGCCCGAAGGCGTGCCGGCCTTTATTTCGTTTGAGCGTCGCGCGAAGAAATTATCATACGCTCTGTGGCGCTGATCTTGTCGTGCGTTTCCGCTTAAGCCACCGGACCAATGTGCATAGCGCCCTCGCCGCTGCCGGGGGCGAGGTCCGACGCCGACCGGGATTGCGCGGCGCCACGGACTTTCCGACACTTCCCGCCCACTGCCCCAGGCGTGCTCTTTGAAAGGCTCGCGCGCATGACCGACAAGACCCGCCTGATCGCCGCCGACTGGGGCACAACCACGCTGCGTGCCTACCGCATTGCCGCCGACGGGCAGGTGGCGGAGCGCAGCACTCTGCCGCTCGGCATCCTCAAGGTGCCGGGAGGAAACTTCGAGTCCGTCTATGCAGAGATGTTCGGACCCTGGCAGACCGGCGACAGGACGGTGCCGGTGATTGCGGCCGGCATGATCGGCAGCCGTCAGGGATGGCTGGAGGTGCCGTACCTGACGCCACCATCGGGCGTGGCGGAGTTCGCCGCGGCACTCGGCCATGTGCGAACCCGTGACGGCCGGACCATGGCGATCGTCCCCGGCGTGACCATGGTCGGCGAAGACGGCGTGCCGGATGTCATCCGCGGTGAGGAAACCCAGGTGGTCGGCGCCCATATCCGCGACCGCGAGGCCAGCGGCCTGGTTGTCGTGCCTGGCACGCACAGCAAATGGATCCTGGCGGAAGATGGACGCATCACCTGGTTCGCTACCTTCATGACTGGAGAGGTGTTCGCCATCTTAGGCGAGCACAGCATCCTGGGCCGGTTGATGCGCGGCGATCAGCCGGACACCGATGCCTTTCGGCGCGGCGTCGACTATGGGCGATCCGACGATCCGCGCAGCGCCGGCCTGCTGCACAAACTGTTCAGCGTGCGCACGCTGGGCCTGTTCGACGCCGTGCCCGGCGAGGCTCTGCGCAGCTATCTGTCCGGTCTGCTGATCGGTGCAGAGATTTCGGAGGCTTCGCGGGCGATCGCGGTCCGGTTGGGAAGAGTGCCGGACACCCTCACCGTGATCGGAGGTGCCGTTCTGGCGCGAGCCTATGGCTCCGCTCTCGGACATGCAGGATTCACTGTGACGGACGATGGTGAGGACGCCATGGTCAGCGGCCTCATCGCGATCGCGCAGGCAGCAGGTATGATGCCGGCCGGCGCCCATCCGAGGGAGGTGTGATGGCCATCACAGGTAATCGCCCCTCCGCGGCGTAGGTTCCGCCCCCAAACAACGGGCAAATGCCCAATTGGGTGAGGATGAGGGGGTGAGGCAGCACCTCAGTCCATGCGGCTACGGCGGGAAAGATCACGCCCCAACCCATGAACGACCGATGCGATTTCCGAGCGGTCAATCCCGATGTCCTTCAGGGCATGGTTCGGAAGTGACCGAAGGTGCGCTATCGCGCGCCGCTTGTGATGAAGCCGACCGAGCCGCTCGACGGCCGTGGCCATCACGGTGCCCGTCGTCCTCACCATGCGCCGCCAGAACCCGCCGTGATCGGCGGCCGCGGTCTCGGTGGATGCCGTTATCGACAACCTTATTGCGTCCATGTCTTTGCCCTCTTGCCGGACTCGATGTCCCGTGGAGAGCCAACACTGCCGCCAGATCGTGGTGATCGCCGTTGTAGGAACCGTGGAAAGAGACCGCCTTTCGTTTGTCGACCCGTGGAAATGTTATGAACAGCACATTGCTTGAGGTCCGTGGATCGGCTGCACCGCCGCGTTCGGGCCAGCATACCCGTCGCTGGGAACCGCCTTTGAAGTGCCGGCGTGCGTTGTCGCTTCGGCTCTTGGGGCCGATGAAGGTCTTCCGCGACCGTACCGCACTGGCACTGCCGCAGTCCCGGAAGACGCGCGCGCTGTTGGCCTATCTCGCTGTCACCGGCCGGGCCCATCGCCGGGACCGGCTGTGCACCATGTTCTGGGACGTTCCCGACGACCCGCGCGGGGCCTTGCGGTGGAGCCTGTCGAAGCTGCGCGCGCTGGTCGACGAGCCGGACCGCCAACGGCTCCTGGCGTCGCGGGAGGACGTAGCGTTCGATGATCCGGCCACTGATGTCGACAGGCTGGTCGTGGCGAAGCTGGCCAGGGATGCGATCGGCGGAGCGGCGATTGGCCATCTGGCGGCCGCGGCGGAAGCCTATCGCGGTGAGTTCCTGGAAGGTCTGGATCTGCCGAACTGTCCGGAATTCCAGGCGTGGTGCGTGGCCGAGCGGGAGGAAGCCAATCGTCACCACGCAGCGATCTTGAGGGCACTTGTCGACCGGCTGGCGCCGGATCCCGACGCAGCGCTGCCGCATGCCCGGCAGCTGGTCGATCTGGATCCATACGACGTCCCATCGCGTCTGGCGCTGGTGCGCCTCCTGTCCAAGCAGGGCCGTCGGGCCGAAGCGGAACAGCAGCTCGCCACGGGCCGGCGCCTGTTCAAGGAACTGGACACCGACGTCATCGAGCTGGAGACGGTCGCACGGGACCTTGACGATTGGCTGGCGCGCCGGCCGACGCGACTGACTGAGGCCGACGAGCTGCCCGCAGCGCCGCTTGAGATCCACTCTCCCACGGCCAGTGCGGATCACCCGCCCCACCAAGTCATCCGGTTCTGCACGGCGACGGACGGTGTCCGGATCGCCTACGCGGCCGCGGGCGAGGGCCCGCCTTTGGTCCAGACGGCCAACTGGGTGAACCACCTGGAGTTCGATTGGGAGAGCCCGGTCCGCCGTCCGCTCACCGAAGGGCTGGCCCGCCATCACTTGCTGGTGCGCTATGACGAACGCGGCAACGGCCTGTCGGACTGGGAGGCCGGAGACATCTCGCTGGACGCGTTCGTGCGCGACCTGGAAGCCGTGGTCGACGCGATGAAGCTGGAGCGGTTTGCCCTGTTCGCCATGTCACAGGGCTGCGCGGCTGCGATCGCCTTTGCCGTGCGCCATCCGGACCGGGTGAGCCGGATGGTGCTGCATGGTGGCTATGCCCGCGGCTGGCGCAAGCGGGGCATCCCAGGTGAGGCTGAACGGCGCGAAGCGCTGGTGACGCTGACGCGGGGAGGCTGGACACTCGACAACCCCGCCTTCCACCAGGTCTTCACGTCGCTCTACATGCCCGATGGGACACCCGAGCAGATGCAGTCGTGGAACGAGTTGCAGCGGACCTGCGTGTCGCCCGAGAGTGCCGCCCGGCTGCAGCAGGCTTGCGGCGACATCGATGTTTCATCTTTGCTGCTGCAGGTCCACGTGCCGACGCTGGTCCTGCATTCCCGTGGCGACGCCGTGGTCCCGTTCGAATGCGGCCGGGAACTGGCCATGGCCATCCCCGATGCCCGGTTCGTGCCGCTGGACAGCCGCAACCACGTCATTCTGGACCATGAGCCGGCCTGGGACCGGTTCCGGTCCGAGATCGAGGAGTTCCTGTCGGCCGAGGTCATTGAGTGAAGGCGTAGCAACCGTCAGTTCGCCGTGCGCTCGGCGACCTCGACCACAACCTCGTTTCGGCGCAGGAAGGCGAGTGTCCAGGGCGGGTCGTAGAAGTACGAGACGGGCGACGCCACTGGCTGCCACTGTGACCCGCGCAGCACCGCGAGCAACCGGGTCTGCTGATCGGCCACCTCGTCGGTGTCGCGCGATCCCGTATAGCGGATCGCGGCAATCGTCTCTTCCGGCACGCTGACGATGCGCACACGGGGGTCGTTCGGCTGCGGAACGGTCTCGGCGCGATAGGAAGCGGGCAGGAAGAACCGCATGCCGTACTGGCCGTCGCCCATCGCGCTCGTCTCCACCGGCGCCGTCATGGCGATTTCTTCCGATCCGCGTTCCACACTGACCGGGGCGGTCATGGCGATCTCTTCAGCCGGCTGGTTACCGCCGAAGATGTAGTCGGCCAGGATGCGGAAGGCCGCGTTGCGCGCCTCCATCTCGTCCGCCGCTTCGACCGTCACTTCGGCGGCCAGTCGCTCCGCGTACCGGCGGATCTCGATTTCCTCACCCATGCGCTCGACGACGTCATAGGTCGGCTGCTCGGTGCCGGAGCGGATACCGAACATGGAACAGCCGGCCACAAGGGCGGCGCCGACAACGGCGGTGACACGCTGCAACATGCGTATTCCCATCCTTCATGCTGTCTAATCTCGCCGATGTTTACGCGTATCTGCACGCTTCGGTTCACTCAGGCGCTGGCTGCGATATGCTGATCCGTGATGATCAGGGATCGGGTGCCCCGTCCGCCGGAGGAACAGACCGTTGCCGCAGATCCGCGTCTACTTCGCGTTCCGCAGCCCGTATTCGCGGCTCGGCCTGCACAGGTTGGCGGAGGCTGGCCACGATGTTGACCTGATCGTCTTCACGGGGCCACCGGAGGGCATGCCGTTCACCGACCCGGTGCAGAATCCGGCGAAGCTGGCCTATTACCGTGAGGACGTCGTGCGCATGACAAAGCGAGCCGGGCTGCCGTTCAACCCGCCCAAGCCGTTCGAGGTGGACTATACGGCCGCCGACCGGGCCTTCGTCGCGGCCAATGCGGCCGGCAAGGGCATGGAGTTCGCCATCGCCGTGTCGGACGCCCGTTGGGGCGAAGGCCGCAATGTATCGGACCAGGCGGTGCTGCAGGATTGCATGACGGCCGCCGGTCTGGATCCGGCGCTGGTTGAGACGGCGCAAACGGATGATGCCGTCGCCGAGACCTTCGCTGCACAACGGGCGCTGCACGAACAGGACCAGGTGTTCGGTGTGCCGTTCATGGTCGCGGAAAGCGGCAAGTACTGGGGCCACGACCGCATCGACATCATGCTGGAGGACCTGGGCGTCGCCTGAAGATCAACCGGCGCGGCGGCGACCACGGCGGCGCCCGGCGGTGTCCGCCTCTTGCAGTGCCGGCAGGTCTACCGCCTGGCCGAGATTCTCATAAGCGTCGGTCTTGTGCGGGATCGCCATGGCGTCGACGAAATGGCGCTGGAAGTCGGGCTCCACCGCCGTTTCGATCTTCTCGATCTGGCGGACGACCTGCTCGATTTCCGCCCGCGCGGTGCGGTTGACCAGCGCGATGCGCGCCCCGGTGCCGGCGGCGTTGCCGATGGCCTCCACCTGATCCAGCGCACAATCGGGGATCATGCCCAGCAGCATGGCGTATTTCGGGTCGATATGGCTGCCGAAAGCGCCCGCCAGCCGGATGCGGTCGACCTGGGTGATGCCGTAGCGGCCCATCAGCAGTTTCGCGCCGGCGTTCAGCGCGGCCTTGGCCAGCTGGATCGCCCGGATGTCGGATTGTGTGACATGCACGGGCGGGTCGCCGTCATGCAGCAGGTAACGCCAGGTGCGGCCATCCGCCTGCACTCTCGGCGTGCGCGCGGCCATTGCGCCCTGAACCACGCCGTTGCGGTCGATCAGGCCGGCCAACAGCATCTCGCCGATCACCTCGATGATGCCGGAGCCGCAGATGCCGGTCACACCCAGCATCTCCGTTTCCGTGTCGAACCCCGGCTCGTCCGACCAGAGGTCGGAGCCGATCACCTTGAAACGCGGCTCCAAGGTTTCAGGATCGATGCGCACGCGTTCGATGGCCCCCGGCGCTGCGCGCTGTCCGCAGGTGATCTCGGCCCCCTCGAACGCCGGCCCGGTGGGGGAGCTGGCGGCCAGCAGGCGGTCACGGTTGCCCAGCACGATCTCGGCATTGGTGCCCACATCGATCAGAAGCGTGATCGGATCGGTCTTATGCGGGGCTTCGGCCAGGATCATGGCCGCGGTATCGGCGCCCACATGGCCGGCGACACACGGCAGCACATAGAGCCGCCCGCCCGGCGCGATGGCAATGTCCAACTCGCGCGCCGCCAGTTCCTGCGCCGATCCGGTGGCGAGCGCGAACGGCGCGCCGCCTAGTTCCTGCGGATCCAGGCCTAAGAAGATGTGGTGCATGATCGGATTGCCGACAATCACCACCTCGACGACATCCTCGGCCGCGACGCCGGCTTCGCCCGTGACCTTCACGATCAGAACGCTGACGGCCTCGCGCACGACGCGGGCCATCTCGGCATGTGCGCCGTCGTTCATCTGCACATACGAGACGCGGCTCATCACGTCTTCGCCGAAGCGGATCTGCGGGTTCATCATCCCGGCCGAACCGATCACACGGCCGGTGCGAAGATCGCAGAGATGGGCGGCGATCGTCGTCGATCCGATATCGACGGCGATACCCCATAGCCGTGGCTGCGCGCCCGGCCAAAGGGCAACAATCTGCGGACGGGGCGAAATGTCGAGCACGGCAGCCGTCACCTGCCAGTCGCCCTTGCGCAGCGTGCGCTGGAGGTCCAGCAGCAGGCGCGGGTCGCAGACCGGCTCCGCCAATCCGTGCTGCTCGATCAAAGCCGCCGCGAGCCGCTCCAGATCGCCTTGCGGCTTGTGCATGTCGGGCTCGGCGACACCGACGGTGTAGAGCGCCACGCGAGGCTCGGCGGCGACGCGCCGGGCTTCAGCCCGCTTGCGCACCACCTGGCGGTTCACCTGCGCGTCCGCCGGGACGTCGACTACCAGATCGCCCAGCATGCTGGCGCGGCAGCTGAGGCGGCGGCCGGTCTTCAGCCGGTTGCGGTCGGCCCAGCGCGCCTCGATCTCCGTATAGCCCGTCAGGTGGTCCGCCCGGCTGGTCAGCTTGTGCTTGGCGAACTCGCCTTCCGCGACCTCCACCTGGCAGCGTGCGCACAGGCCCTGGCCGCCGCAGACGCTTTCGATATAGACGCCGAGCGAGCGAGCAGCGTCCAGTACGGTCGTGCCGGCGGCAAAGCGGCCGCGCCGGCCGCTGGGCATGAAGACGACCTGGACGTCGCCGGAGGGTGGTGTGCCGGTCATGCTTCGCGGCCTCAGGCCGCGCCGCCGCGCCTGCGCCCCTCGCGCCCGCCGCGGCGGCCTTCACGCGGCGCTTCGCCACCGCCGGCCCCGCCTTCGCGGTTCGCGGACAGCCAGGCACGGCAATCCGGGTCCAGCGCATTCAGCATGTTGGCCGCACGGGTGCCATTCATCTCTTCGCTGTGCAGCGGGTTCATGATGGCCGAGGTCATGCCGGCGCACGCCGCCATGGAGAGGAAATGGGCGTTGACCACATGCCGGTTGGGCAGCCCGAAGCTGATGTTCGAGGCGCCGCACGTCGTGTTCACCTTCAGCTCTTCGCGCAGCTTGCGGATCAAGCGGAACGCTTGCGTCCCGGCCGTGCCCATGGCGCCGATCGGCATCACCAGCGGGTCGACCACCACGTCCTGCCTTGAGATGCCGTGGTCTTCGGCGCGCTCCGCGATCTTCTTGGCGACGGCATAGCGCACCTCGGGGTCTTCGGAGATGCCGGTTTCGTCGTTGGAGATGGCGACCACCGCGGCGTCGTGCTTCTTAACCAGCGGCAGCACGCGTTCCAGCGACTCCTCCTCACCGGTCACGGAGTTGACCAGCGGGCGACCCTGATACACGCCAAGCCCAGCCTCCAGCGCATCGATGATCGAGCTGTCGATGGACAGCGGGACATCGACCAGCGACTGCACGAGCTGGATCGTCTCCGCCAGGATGCGCGGCTCGTCGGCCAGGGGAATGCCGGCATTGACGTCCAGCATGGTGGCGCCGGCCGCGACCTGGGCCAGGGCGTCGGCCTGGACCATGGAATAGTCGCCGACCTTCATGGCCTCGGCCAGCTTCTTGCGACCGGTCGGGTTGATGCGTTCGCCGATCACGCAAAAGGGTTGGTCGAAACCGATCACCACCTCTTTGGTGGCCGAGGCGAGGACAGTGCGCGTCATGTCTGGTCCGTTGTTGTCTAGGTGTCGGCAGTGCGGTCGCGACCGCCATTGGCGATCAGCTGGGCCAGCCGATCGGCGTCGTACTCACTTTCAAGGCTTTCTGCCGCCGTACCCGCTTCGGCTTCGATATCGGAGCCACAGGGCGTAGCCGCGCCGCGGCGCCAGTCGGCGAGGTAGGCTTCTGTGTCTTCCCCACCGGACACCATGGCGGAAATGTCGATCGCTTCATGAAAGCGGGCGCTCAGTTCGCGCTTCGCCGTGGCGCCGTCGGCGCTCGCAATCACCTGGGCCGGGATGTCGCGCCAATAGACCACGGTCAACGAAGGACCTTCGACCTTGGCGGCGCGGCGGCGTTCGCGCGTCATGCGGCCTTTCCCAGAAAGGTGGCGAGATCGCCGTAGCCGGTGAAGCGATGTTCATAAGCAAGGCCCAGGCGGTTCGCCGCCGCCCTTGCTTGTGCTTGCAGATCGGTGTCGTCGGTCTGGGCGAGATAGACCAGCCGGTCGTAATGGGCGAAGTACATGTCGCGCAGCTCGGGGTGGCGATCCAGCCCCAGCGGGCGGATCACCATGGTCTCGAACTGGCGAACCAGGAAGTCGGTCAGGTAGAAGGCCGTGAATTCCGTTTCCGCGGTCGTCGCGAAGGCTTCCACGCCACTGAAGAAGCTATAGCAATGGGGGCCGTCGATCCGCTCCGCCCCTTCTTCCTCGATCACCCGATCCAGCAGTCCTCCCGTGCCGCAATCGGCGTAGAGCACCAGCACGCGGTCGAACCCCTCACGGCCCTGGCGGATCGCCTGGCGCACCGCGTCGGGGATCCGGTCCGGCGTGTTGTGCAGCTGTGCGGGCAGACATTGCAGCGCCATATGCCGCCAGCCGTTCAGGTCGATCAGCGTCAGGATCTCCCTTGCCAACGCACCGCAGCCGATCAGCAGGATGCGATCGGCTGCGGCGTTGGCGGGGGAGGGATCGAGGGTCATCGCGAAGACTACTCGGCGGCGCAGCCGAGGCTGTTGTGGCGCCGCTTCATCATCTCCTTGGCGATCTCAACGGTGATCGCCGCATCCCGGCAATAGGCATCGGCGCCGACGGCCTTGCCGAACTCCTCGTTCAGCGGCGCGCCGCCGACCAGCACGATATAGTTGTCGCGGATGCCCTTCTCGTTCAGCGTGTCGATGACGACCTTCATGTAGGGCATCGTGGTGGTCAGCAGGGCGGACATGCCCAGGATGTCGGGCTTGTGCTCCTCCAAGGCGGCCAGATAGTTCTCCACCGGGTTGTTGATCCCGATATCGACCACCTCGAAGCCGGCCCCTTCCATCATCATCCCGACGAGGTTCTTACCGATGTCGTGGATGTCGCCCTTGACCGTGCCGATCACCATCTTGCCCATCTTCGGGGCGCCGGTTTCGGCGAGCAGAGGCCGCAGGATGGCCATGCCGGCCTTCATGGCGTTGGCCGAGAGCAGCACTTCCGGCACGAACAGGATGCCGTCGCGAAAGTCGATGCCGACGATCCGCATTCCCTCGACCAGCGCATCGGTCAGGATCCTGTAAGGGGCCCACCCGCGCTCCAGCAGGATATGCACGCCCTCTTCGATCTCGTCCTTCAGGCCGTCGTAGAGGTCGTCGTGCATCTGCTGCACAAGGTCTTCGTCACTCAGCTCGCGCAGGTCGAGCTCCTGGTCCTCACTCATCTCGGTTACGCTCCCCTTTGCATGGGTGCCGGCTGGCTCGTGCCGGCAGGGCTTCGGAAAGGCGGCGGTGCCCCGCCGGTCGGCTACAGTGGTGGCGCGCCCCCTTCTTCCTTTCGCCGGGCAATGAACGCATCGACTTCTGCGAGGATTGCCGGGTCGATCGGGGGTTCTTCGTATGTTTCCAAGAGGCTCTTCCAGATCCGGTTGGCCCTCTGCGTGGCCTCCACCGACCCGGCGTCCTGCCAGTTCTCGAAATTCTGCCAATCGGACAGGATCGGCGAATAGAACGCGCTTTCGTAGCGCGACATGGTATGCGGGCTCTGGAAGAAGTGGTTGCCGGGGCCGACCTGATCGATCGCCTCAATGGCCAGGGAGTCCGCGTCCGTTTCGATGGGCTCGAAGAACGCCGCCATCATCTGCAGCATCTCCGCGTCCAGAATGACCTTCTCGTAAGACACGGCCAGGCCGCCTTCCAGCCAGCCGAAGGAATGCTTGACCATGTTGCAATGCGCCAGCATGCACGGCCAGATCGACATCATGGACTCGTACGTCGCCTGTTCGTCCGCCGCGTTGCTGGCGTTCACGTTCGACCCCCGCCACGGCACGCCATAGCGGCGGGCAAGCTGGCCGCTGGCCAAAAGAGAGCGCGCGAATTCCGGCGTGCCGAAGGCCGGCGCGCCCGACTTCATGTCGACGTTCGAGGTGAAGCTGCCATAGATGATGGGCGCGCCCGGATTGACGACTTGCGAGAACACCATCCCGGCCAGCGCCTCGGCATTCTGCTGAACGAGCGCGCCGGCGATGGTGATGGGCGCCATGGCCCCGGCCAAAGTGAACGGCGTCAGGATCACCGGCTGGTTGTGCCGCGCCATCTCGATCATGCCCTGCAGCATCGGCCGGTCGAGCTGCAGCGGCGAGTTGGTGTTGACCACCGTCATCACCGACGGTTCGCTGAGCAGCGTCTCGTGGTCGATGCCACGGGCGATGCGCGCCAATTCGATGGCGTCGGCCATCCGTTCGGTGCCCAGCGCGTAGCCGTAGAGCACCTTGTCGGAAAGCCGGATCATGGCGCCGATGGCGTCGAGGTGCCGGGTCGTCACCGGCAGATCCACCGGCTCCACCGGATACCCGCCGATGGTGTGGCAGATGTTGATCGACTGCCCGAGCCTGATGAAATTCAGATAGTCCGCGAAGTTCCCCGTGCGGCGGCCGCTGTCGATATCCGTGGCATTGGGCGCGCTGCCCATCAGCATGAACACGGTCCAGTCATCGCCAACGGTGACGTTGTGTGCCGGGTTGCGGGCATGCAGCTCGAACCGGCTGGGGACCGTGCGGATCTTCTCTTCAACGAAGGCGGGGTCGAAGCGCACACGCACGCCGTCCGGATCCACATCGGCGCCGGCCGCGCGCAAGATCTCCACGGCTTCAGGCAGCAGGAAGTTCATGCCTGTGTCGCGCAGGACCTTCAGCGAGGCGGCATGGATCGCCTCGATCTGGTCCGACGACAGGATCTCCATGTACGGATAGGGGTTGCGCACCTTGGCGAACGGGCGCTGAGCCAGGCCGGCGGACCGCTGCTGCCGGTTGATCTTCCGCTCCCGCCGTGCCATTGGCTTGTGCCTTACCGCGACCTATTGAGACTACTAGGCACCGTACTGATCAGGCGGCGGTATACACTTGCTCTGAAGAGGCCGTTTCTGCGCCAGATACGACATTGCGAACATGTTACAGGCGCGAGAGGCCCCGAATGAGCATTGCACGCCCTGCGGTATGGCACTCCGTCGCGGCGCGGCGCCAACCCGTGGAGGGCGTGAGATCGGCCCCATGATCCGGACCGATGCCAACCGTGAGCGGTTCCTGCAGCTCGTCTTCGGCAATCCCTTCAATGCGACATTGCTACAGCGGCTCGCCGGATTGGGGCTGCCGGACAGCTGCCTGGTCAGCGGCTGTCTGTTCCAGACCGTGTGGAATGCGCTCAGCGGGCTGCCGCCGACACACGGCATTGCCGACTACGACATCTTCTATTGCGACACGGACGACCTGTCGTGGGAGGCGGAAGATGCCGTGATCCGCCGCTGTGCGGCGGCCTTCGCCGATCTGGACATCGAAATTCAGGTCCGCAACCAGGCGCGCGTGCATCTCTGGTACCCTGAGAAGCACGGCATCGACTGCGCACCGATCACCTCGTCACGCGCCGCGATCGACACCTTCCTGAGCCCCGTCTGTTGCTTCGGCATCTTCCCCGGATCCGGGGACGGCATCGATGTCTACGCACCGTTCGGCTTTGGCGACCTGTTCGGCATGATCGTTCGCCCCAACCCGGTGCGGGGCACCGCGTCCAGCTATGACGCGAAGGTCCGGCGGTGGCAGCAGTGCTGGCCGGGCCTCACCGTACTACCGTGGACGGAAGGCCGATGACGGGCGGCCCGCCAGGACCCGCGCTTGCCTTCACGGCGCGAGCAGCGCCTTCGCTTCCGATGCGTCGTAGACAATCTCAAGCCGCGCGATGCGGCCGGCGGCGTCGAGCGTCATGATGTCGACCACGAGGAACGAGACCCGGTCACCCGCCGCCAAGTCCCAGTCATAGCGGAACGCAAACGCCAGCTTTGTTGGGTCGTCGGCGCTGCTGAACACATCGCGCAGCGTGACGGACGAGGCCCTGGTGTCAGCCAGCAGGTCTGAGAAGAAATCGCGGGCCGGCCGCGTTCCGTAGACCGGGGACACGACGGTCGCATCCGCAGCGAAAAGGGACAGCAGCCCGTCCAGATCACCGGCGGCCAGAGCCGCCAGATATGCCTCGGCTATGTCTCTTGCCGCCCCCATCGTCCGCGGACTCTGGCATATCCCCTTTCGGCAAGCCAGGTCCGCTATCGACAATGAGTGGGGCCGGCGCTTGTGTCCGATGGCGGTAGCTCTTGAACTTTGATGGCGGTCAACTCTAATATTGGAGAGATGATTTGAGATTGGAGCTTGGATGAGTCTCGCTCGATCGGAAATCTCGGAGGATGCCGCGCCAGCCGAGGGATTGCTGGCGGACCGAGGCACCCGCGAGCGGTTGTCGGGCCCCGGCTTCCGGACCTTCCTGGCGATCGCCGACCGCCTTGGCCTGACCGTGGCACAGCAGCTCGTGCTTTTGGGCGGCACTCCGTCGGCGACTTACCATCACTGGAAGTCCAAGGGCGCACCCAGTCTATCCCATGACGCGCTGGAGCGAGTGTCCCTCGTTCTCGGCATCTGGAAGGGCCTGCGGCTGATCTTCAGCGATGACGCGACGGCCCTGCGCTGGCTGAAGGCCGGCAACGCCGATCTGCCCTTTGCCGGGGCCTCGCCCTTGCAGACCATGCTGCGCGGCAGCATCAACGATCTCTATTCCGTGCGGCGCTACCTCGACGGATGGCGGGGCGTATGGCCCTAGACTTGGCGATTGTGCCGTTTCATCGGCGCACGCACCGCCTGATTGCCAGCCGCCATCCCACCATCGGGGTCTTCGACGACCTGGTCGACCCGGCCGATGCCGAAGCGGCCATGGAACTGGAAAGCCTGACCAACGACCGGCTGACCGGCGCGCTCGGCCGTTTGGCCGCAATCCCGCGCGCCGACTGGGCGGTGGGGCAAACCGGTGCGACGCTGGCGATGGCCGCCTTTCTCCACCCGTCGCCGGGGGGCGGCCGCTTCAATTCCGATGGGCTTGGGGCGTGGTACGCCTCCTGCGACCCCGACACGGCGATCGACGAAACGCTCTATCATCACACCCGCCGTCTCCGGGCATCGGATGTCGGGTTCCCGGCGACCATTCAAATGCGCGAACTGCTCAGCACGCCGGACTGCGGGCTCCACGATGTGCGTGGCCGGCAAGGCGACCGGCCGGAGCTCTACGATCCCGATCCGACGCACTATGGAGGCTCTCAGCGGTTCGGCGAAGGACTTCGGCGCAGCCGGAGCGACGGCATCCTGTTCGACAGTGTCCGCCGGTCCGGCGGCCAGAACGTCGCCATCTTCCGGCCGCGCCTGCTCGTGCCCGTGATCCAGGGTGATCACTACACCTACAGCTGGGACGGATCCGGCCGGCATACGGTGTCTCGTCTGACCAATGTGGCTTGAACCGGCCGCAGGCGACAAAGCGGCTTGAGTCCCGCCCGACGCGTAGTGTCAACTGGCGGGCCGGTGGCATCGCCGCCGCACCAATCAGGGAGGTACGGCGATGACGACCAGGCTCTTTCTCGTCCGCCATGGCGCCACGGTCCTGTCGGCTGAAGACCGCTTTGCCGGGGCGACGAATGTGGATCTGTCCGACGAGGGCCGGCGCCAGGCCGGCAGTCTGGCCGAACGGCTGGCCGCAGAACCCATTGCCGCGGTCTATTGCAGTACGCTGAAGCGGACGTTCGATACAGCGACCATCGCCTGCGCGCCGCAGGGGCTGACGCCTGAAGCGCATACGGGCCTGCGCGAGATCGACCACGGCCGGTGGGAGGGGCTGACGCGGGCGGAGGTGGAAGACCGCTTTCCGGATGAATACGCCGAATGGGAAGCCGACCCCTTCACCTTCGCGCCCGAGGGCGGCGAGGCGGGCATACACGTGCTGGCCCGGTCCCTGCCGGTGATCCGCGACGTTGTGGAGAAGCACAACGGCCAGACGGTGATGGTGGTCTCTCACAAGGCGACGATCCGGTTGTTGATCAGCAGCCTGCTGGGCTTCGACGCCCGCGGCTATCGCGACCGGCTGGACCAGCAGCCCTGCTGCCTGAACATCCTGGACTTCCGCGACACGGTCCGCGCGCGCCTGATGCTGTTCAACGACGTCTCGCACTACGAGGGCGTGCCCGACCGCATGCTGTCCGCGCACCTGACCAAATGGTGGGATGCCGCCCCCGCCGCAGAGTAGGTCTCCCATGAACGACACCCAGCCGCGTACCGCAGACAACGCCTTCGACCGCCATCTGATCCGCTATGGGTTCGAGTTCTTTCCCACGTTGATCGAGTCCGCCCGCGGCGCCGTCGTGCGCGATGTCGACGGGCGGGAGGTTCTGGATTTCACCTCGGGCCAGATGTGCGCCACGCTGGGCCACAACCACCCGGAGATACTGGCGGCAGTGGAGCGGGCCTGCCGCACTGTGCTGCATCTCTACAGCGGCATGGTCAGCGTGTCCGTCGTCGAGCTGGCAGAAGCGCTGGCGGAGATCCTGCCCGACGGCCTCCAGCGCATGATGTTCCTGAGCACCGGCGGGGAGGCGAACGAGGCGGCATTGCGCATGGCCAAGCTGCATACCGGCCGGTTCGAGGTCGTGGCCCTGACCGGATCGTGGCACGGCATGACGGCGGGCGCTGCCTCCAGCACCTATGCCGCTGGGCACAAGGGCTATGGCCCGGCCCTGCCGGGGTCGATGGCGCTGCCGGCGCCCAACTGCTACCGCTGCCCGATCCGGCATTGCCGCGATGCCTGCGACATGACCTGTCTGGATGCCGGCTTCGCCACGATCGATGCCCAGTCGGTCGGCTCGCTGGCCGCCGTGATCGCCGAGCCGGTGCTGAGTTCCGCCGGTGTCATCGTGCCGCCGCCCGGCTACTTGAAGCGCCTCAAAGCCGAATGCGAAAAGCGCGGCATGCTGCTGATCCTCGACGAGGCGCAGACCGCACTGGGCCGGCTGGGCGCCAACTTCGCCTTCGAGATCTTCGATGTGGTGCCCGACATCCTGTCGCTGTCGAAGACGCTAGGCTGCGGCTTGCCGATCGCCGCGACGATCACGAGCGACGACATCGAGGCGGATTGTGCGGAGAAGGGCTTCCTCCACGTGACCTCGCACGTCTCCGACCCCTTGGCGGCGGAGGTGGGCGTGGCCGTGCTGCGCACGCTGGCGGCCGAGGCAATCAACGATCGCGCGCTGGAGATGGGGGCCTATCTGCGCCGCGGGCTGGAAGCGCTACAAGCGGAGATCGAGCCGATCGGCGATGTCCGCGGCATCGGCCTGCTCTTGGGCGTGGAACTGGTGAAGGACCGCGAGACGCGCGAGCCCAACCCTGAACTCGGCCGCGCTGTGACGCGCCGCTGTATGGAGCTGGGCCTCAGCATGAACATCGTCTCAGTCGGCGGCCTGGCCGCCGTCTGGCGCGTAGCGCCGACGCCCGTGATCACGACCGAGGAAATCGACCGCGGCCTGGCGATCCTGGAGCAGGCGCTGAAAGAGTGCCTGTAGACAGGCGCTTTCCGGAGCCCGCCTTCTTCTCCGTCGTCCTCGCGCAGGCGAGGACCTCCTGACGAC
>JANQQD010000213.1 GCA_028285185.1 Anaerolineae bacterium
CAGCCTGCATGCGATATAGAGCGGCGCGATGAACAGGATCAACCGCTACGTCTTCCGCCATCTGGCGATGTCGACCGTGATCGTGACCACGGTTCTGGTGTTCGCGATCTGGATGACCCAGTCACTGCGGCTGATCGAAGTGATCGTCGACGGCTCTGCCCCGATCTGGCTGTTCCTGCAGCTGGTGGGGCTGGCGATGCCGGAGTTCCTGATCACGGTCCTGCCGATCGGGTCCGTCGCGGCGGTCCTTTTCACGTATCACAGGCTCACGGCCGACAGCGAGCTGGTGGTGATCCGGGCAAGCGGCGTGGGGCCGATGGGGCTGGCCCGCCCCGCATTGGCCATGGCGCTGGTCGTGGCGTCGGTCAGCCTGGTCTTGAACCTCTACCTTTGGCCGTTAGCCAGCCAGGAATTCCGTAAGCTGAGCCTTCTGGTGGAGTCCCAGTACGCGACCGTGTTCCTCCGCGAAGGCCAGTTCAATGCCGTCGACGACAACATCACCGTCTATTTCGGCGAGAGGCGCCAGTCGGACGAGCTGACCAGCATCCTGATTCACGACAACCGCGACCGTGACCGGCCGGTCACCGTGGTTGCGGAACGCGGACTGCTGATGACCACGGATGACGGCCCCCGCGTCATCATGTTTGACGGCAACCGGCAGGAGATGGACCGCGACGAAGGCCGGCTGGAGATGCTGTACTTCGACCAGTACGCCATCGACCTTGAGGTTATCCGCCCCGAGCTGAGGGAGCGGTGGGCGGAGCCGGACGAACGCTTCCTCGGCGATCTGCTGTCGCCGGACCTGTCGCATCCGCACGACGTCCGGAAGTACACGGTCCTGGTCGCCGAGGGCCACAACCGGCTGGCAGCACCGCTCTGGGTGTTCGCCTATGCATTGTCGGTGCTGGGCGTGCTGCTCTCCGGCGAGGGCGGCCGGCGCAGCCAGGGCCGGCGCATCGTGCTGTGCGTCATGGTTCTGGTGGTCCTCCAGGCCGCATCGCTGTCGCTTGCCGGCATGACACGTACGGATCTGGACATGATACCCCTGCTCTATGCCGTGCCGATCCTGACGGCGGCGGCCGGTGCCGGCGCCATGTACAGGCCGATGCCGCGCAGCCGCCGCGAGCCGGTCCTGCAGCCGGCGACCGCCTGAGCGCGCCATGGGACCGATCGGCACCTTCTCGCGCTATGTCGGGCGCCAGTTCCTGCTCTGGTTCTTCGTCATGATGATGGTCCTGTCAGGCATCATCATGCTGTTTGAGTTCGTCGAACTGCTGCGCCGCGGCGACAGCGGCGCCATGACGGTGGCTGCGGCCTTGCAGATGACCGTCTTGAAGCTGCCCGACACGATCTCGCTCTTGTTCCATTTCGCCGTCCTGTTCAGTGCGATGTTCACCTTCTGGCGGCTGACCCGCAGCCAGGAGCTGATCGTCGCCAGAGCCGCCGGTGTCTCCGCCTGGCAGTTTCTTCTGCCGGTGGTGCTGCTGGCGGCCGTGATCGGCATTGCCAAGATCAGCCTGTTCAACCCGATCGCCGCGGCGATGTTCGCACGCTATGAGGTGCTGGAAGACCGCAACATCCGCGGGCTGAGCCAGGTTCTGGACATCTCGCGCGGCGGTTTGTGGCTGCGACAGCGGGACGACGACGGAGTGTCGGTGATCCATGCGCAACGCACCGCGCCTGAGGAAATCCAGCTCAGCAACGTGATCTTCTTCATCTATGACGGCGAAGAGCACTATCGCGGGCGCATCGACGCGTCGGAAGCGCAGTTGCACGAAGGCTATTGGGACATCCGCGACGCCTGGGTCAGCATCGACAGCAACCTGCCGGAATTCGTGGCCCGGCACAGGCTGGCCAGTGACCTCACGATCGAAAAGATCCAGGAAAGCTTCGCATCGCCCAAGACCCTGTCGTTCTGGGATCTGCCGGAATTCATCGAAACCCTTGAGATCACGGGGTTTTCATCGCTGCGGCATCGGCTGCACTACAACGCCCTGCTGGCGCAGCCGCTGCTGCTATCGGCCATGGTGCTGTTCGCAGCATCCTTTTCCCTCCGGCATTCAAGGCATGGCGGTACGGTGATCATGATCGTCACCGGCATCCTGACCGGGTTCGCCATGTTCGTGCTGAACGATCTTGTGATGGCGCTCGGCCTGGCGGAGAGCATTCCGGCAATGCTGGCCGCCTGGACGCCGGCCGGCGTTGCGATGCTGCTGGGCACCGCCACGCTCCTCCATCTCGAGGACGGATGACCGCAACGCAAGGGTGCCACGGGCCTGCTTGCAGGGCGACCGCAGTGGCCGGTCCATGCCCGCTCGGCCGGCAGCTATCAGGATGCGGGCGTATTGGGTAAGATGCGGTCGTATTGACTAAAATGTCCGACACCAGACGGACATTTCCTGCGTATACAAGGGCCGTCGGTCAGGCGCCCAACGGGTGGAATTGGTTATGCCACGAAAGATCTGTGCCCTCATCGTCCTTGCCGTGATCGTCGCTCTCGCTCCGGCGCCAGGACGCTCGCAGGACGTTGAGAGGATCGCTGCCGTCGTCAACGAAGACGTGATCTCCAGTTCCGACTTGAGGGCCCGCTTGCGCCTGGCGCTGCTGGCATCCGGCCTGCCGCCGACGGCGGAGAACGAGGAAAGTCTGCGCCCCCAGGTCATGCGCCAGTTGATCGACGAAACTCTGCAACGCCAAGAGGCCGAGCGCTTTCAGATCGAGGCCGATCCCGATGAGGTCGAGCAGGCGATGGAAACGATTGCCAGCAACAACGGGATCACACGGGATCAGCTGCTGGCCGGCCTTGAGCAGAACGGCATTCCCGACGGCACGCTTTTGGACCAGATCCGGTCGACGCTGGCTTGGCGCGACCTCGTCAGGGCCCGGCTGATGGGCGAGGTCAACATCAGCGACGAAGAAATCGACGAAGCGATCGCCCAGATGAACGCCAATCGTGGGCAGCCGGAATACCTGCTGGCCGAGATCTTCCTGGCGATCGACAGCCCAACCCAGGAAACGGAAGTGGCAGAACTTGCAGGCCAGCTGGTCGAGGAGATCCAGCGCGGCGCCAATTTCGCTGCGATCGCGCAGCAGTTCAGCCAGTCGCCAAGTTCGGCGGCCTCCGGGGATATCGGCTGGGTGATGCTGGGCCAGCTTGACCCGGCGATCGACCAGGTGCTTGCTGGCAGCGGCGGCGGCCGGCTGCTGCAGCCCATTCGCACCGTCGGCGGCTATCACATCATCGTGGTGCGGGATACCCGGATCGTCGCGGCCTCAAACCCCCAGGATGCGACGGTACAGGTCTACCAGCTTATGCTCTCGCTCCCGGCAAGGCCGACGCAGGCAGACGTAGATCGCATCTCCGGCGAGCTTCAGGGCGTCACTCAAACGGTGCGCGGCTGCGACCAGTTCGGTGAGCGCGCGCAATCTCTGGGTGTCGCCGATACGCTCGATCTCGGTACACGGAGGCTTGGAGATTTCGAACCGGCGGTCCAGTCCAGCGTTGAGACGATTCCGGTGGGGCAACCCAGCCAGATTGTCGCGCTCGAAGGGGGTCAGGCGGCCGCAATTTATATGGTCTGCAGCCGTCAGTTTCCGGACGACGCGGCGATCGACCGGGATGAAATCGCGGGCTCGCTCGCCGAAGAGCGCATCAGCATGCTGGCACGAAGGTACCTCCGCGATCTCAGGAACGCCGCCTACATCGACCTGCGCGTCTGACTGCAGAGTCGCCCCCGCCGATGGCTGACGCTGCGGCACCCGGCCGGGGCGTTTCCAGCCTCCCCCCCCTTCGCGACGTTATCCGCGATTTCGGCCTGTCGGCCCGCAAGGGTCTGGGACAGCATTTTCTACTGGACCTCAATCTCACCCGCCGGATTGCCCGCGCCGCTGGCGACCTGGAAGGCGTGGCGGTCTTCGAGATCGGCCCGGGCCCGGGCGGGCTTACGCGCGCGCTCCTGGAGACGGCGGCACGCAGGGTGATCGCAATCGAGCGCGACGATCGCTGCGTCGCGGCTCTGCAGCCGCTGGTCGAGGCCGGTGAGGGCCGGCTGACCTTGGTGGCCGCGGATGCCCTCGCGGTCGATCTCTCCGCCCTGGAAAGCGGGCGCCGCGCCGTCGTGGCCAATCTGCCGTACAATGTCGCAACGCCGCTTCTGATCGACTGGCTGGCCAATGCCGAGCGGTACGAGAGCATCACTGTGATGCTGCAGCGCGAGGTCGCCGACCGGCTGGCCGCAGCCATCGGCACCAAGGCCTACGGGCGGCTATCCGTCATGGCGCAGTGGCGAACCCGAGTCGAGCCGCTGTTCACTGTGCCGCCATCGGCGTTCACGCCGCCGCCGAACGTCCATTCGACCGTGATCCGAATGACACCCCTCGCCCAGCCCGCGGCCGCGAGCTGGGCAGCGATGGAACGCGTGGCACAGGCGGCGTTCGGCCAACGGCGCAAGATGCTCCGCCAGAGTCTACGCGCACTCGGCGGCGCCGAGGACCTTCTGGCTGCGGCCGGGCTGCCCGGAACGGCCAGGGCCGAGGATATCGGCATCGACGGATTCGCAGCACTCGCGCGCTCCCTCGCAGGCCGCGACGCGGCCACCTGAGCGATCTGTCGCGCCGGCTTGATCCGGCGGCACGCTACAAACGTCGCGATCGCGTCCTACCTTCAGGGGCCAGTCGTCCACTGAGGAACTGAAACCAGCCATGCGGCGATCCCGTCTCAACCGATTGCTCGGAACCGTGGCGGCTGCCGCGGCCCTCTCTGGGTGTGCGCTCACCACCTCTCTTCCCGAGAGCAGCGGCCTGACACAGCGTCTGGCCGCCTTCCCGGTTAGCGGCCTGCCGCTGGAAGCGCCGGTGACCGTCCATTGGACGGACCACCAGATCCCGTTCATCGAAGCCGGCAGCGATCGCGACCTGGCCTTCACCCTGGGCCTGGTGCACGCCCATCTGCGGCTAGGGCAGATGGAGGTGCTGCGCCGGATCTCGCAGGGCCGCATTTCCGAGATGGGCGGCCCCCCCGCGGCGGAGATCGACCACTCCCTGCGGATCCTGAATTTCGGCCGCGCCGCACCGGAGATCGTGGCCTCCATGCCTCCGGAGACGCGGACCTGGATGGATGGCTTCGTGGCCGGCATCAACCACTACCTGATGAACGTCCGCGAGCTGCCGCACGAGTTCACGCTGCTCGGTCTCGAGCGCGAACCATGGCAGCCCACCGATATCGTCACCATCGGGCGGCTTGCCTCCACCGACATCAACTGGCTGATCTGGTTCCGGCTGATGCCGCTGCGCGACAGGCCGGACTGGCCGGTCCTGTGGCGTCGGCTGATCGAGGAGGGATCGTCGTCGCTGCCGAGCTATGTCAGCAGCGCGCCCGACAATCCGCTTGCCGACCTGCTGGCCTCCACGGGGCGGTCCGGCAGCAACTCCATCAGCGTCGCCGCCAGCCGCAGCGGCACCGGCGGCGCACTGATGGCCAACGATCCCCATCTGGGCTTGAGCCTGCCCAATCTCTGGCTGCTGGCCGGCTACAAATCGCCGAGCCACCACGCCGTCGGGCTGATGATCCCCGGCGTGCCCTTCGTCGCCGTGGGCCGCAACCCCTGGATCGCCTGGGGCGGCACCAATCTGCGCTCTGCCAACAGTGACCTGTTCGACATCTCCGGCCTGCCGCCAGAGGCGATCCGCGTACGGCAAGAGACGGTTGATGTGCGCTGGTGGTTTGACCGCGAGGTCACCGTGCGCGAGACCGACTACGGACCGGTCGTCTCCGACGCTCCGCTCTTGCCGGTGCAGGACGGAGAGACGCTGGCGCTGAGCTGGATCGGCCACCGGCCTAGTGACGAGGTGACGGCCATGCTGGGCGTCAACCGGGCCCAGGGCTGGGACGAGTTCCGGTCGGCTCTCGCGGGATTCGCGGTGGCGCCGCAGAACCTGCTCTATGCCGATGTCGAGGGAAACATCGGGCAGGTGATGGCCACGCGGCTGCCGGCCCGCCCGCTGGACCTGCCGGACGACATAGTGCGCCCATTGGACGAGGCGGTGGCGTGGGAGCGCATCGTGACCAGCGATCAGCTTCCCTACAGCTTCTCCCCGCCGTCGGGGTTCCTCGCTTCGGCCAACAATCGGCCGACGGAGGCCGACGTGCTCGTCGGCTATTTCTTCTCCGCCAACGACCGCATCCGGCGCATGACGGAGCTCTTGGGCGAGAATGGGGCCATCACCGTGGAAGACCTTGCAACGCTGCAGCTGGACGTCTTCCAAGCGTCAGCGGTCGGTTTGCGTGACATCCTGGTGACCCGCCTCTCCGGCCTGCCACTCAGCCAGCGGCTGCGACCCGGCCAGCAGCGGGTCGCAGACCTGATGGCGACCTGGGACGGGAACTACCGTGCCGAAAGCGCAGGCGCGGCCGCCTTCGAACTGACCGCCTACCATTTCGCGAACGCCTTCCTGGAAGACACCCAGCTTGCGGCGTACGAAGCGGCTGGGCGCGTGTTCTCGCTGCTGACGACCGATGTGGCCGAAGCGAGCGACTACCTCCTCTCGCCCGCATTGGACCGGGCGCTGTCCGAGGCCGGTGCCGGACTTGCCGAGTTCCCGACCTGGGGCGACATGCACCGGATCGGCCTGGCCCACACGCTGTCGAACATTCCGGTTATCGGCGACCGGTACCGGTTCGGCGATCATCCCGCAGACGGCAGCAACGCCACGATCATGAAGACGGCGGGCCGGCTGAGTGGCGAGCGTCACCTGGCGCGATTCGGCGCCAATGCCCGCCACATCTCGGACCTCTCCGATCTCGATGAAAACTATTTCGTGCTGTTGGGCGGCCAGGACGGCTGGTTCAACAGTTCAACCTTCCTCGATCAGTGGGAGTTGTGGCAGCGCGGAGAGTACATACGCCTGCCCTTGCGTCTGGAGACGGTACGGGCCACTTTCCGCCATCGCATGGAACTGACGCCATGACGCCGGAAGACCGCCCCGACAATGCAGATCGCCACACCGCTGCTCAAAGCCTACGCCCGCAGACGCTCAACGAAGCTCGCGTCGTTTGATACCGCCGACGTTCAGCGGCGTGTTCTCCTGCAGTTGCTGCGCCGCGCCCGTGACACGGCATTTGGCCGGGCCCACGGATTCGGCTCGATCGACAGCGTCGAGGAGTTTCAGAAACGCGTCCCGATTCGGACGTACGAGGATTTCTGGCGCGATTACTGGCAGGATCCGTTCCCGAATCTGAACAATGTGACGTGGCCGGGACTGATCCGGTACTTCTGTATCACCTCCGGTACGACCACGGGGGCATCGAAGTACATCCCCCTGAGTACGGCGATGGAGCGCGCCAACAGCCGCGCGGGGCTGGACGTGCTGGTGCATCACCTGGCGGCAAAGCCGAAGAGCCGCCTGTTGGACGGCAAGGCATTGATGCTCGGCGGCAGCAGCGCACTGACGGAGCATGCCCCCGGCATCTTCAGCGGCGACCTGAGCGGCATCGTGGCCAAACGGACACCGTGGTGGGCGCGTGCCCGGTACTTCCCGCCGCCGGACATCGCGCTGCTGGGCGACTGGGATGTCAAGCTGAGCCGCATTGCTGAGCAGGGCCCTGGCGAAGACATCCGCTCGATCAGCGGCACGCCGAGCTGGCTGGTCTTTCTTATCCAGGCTCTGGTTCAGGCCCATCCCGGGCGTGGCGCGCGGGCTGTCGACTTCTTTCCCAATCTTGAGCTGCTGGTCCACGGCGCCATCAACTTCGCGCCCTACGAGGCCCAGTTCGCTGAGTTCCTCGCGGGCAGCCATGCGGAGACTCGGGAAGTCTACCCGGCCAGCGAAGGCTTCATAGCCGTCGCCGACCGGGGCAATGGCGAAGGTCTCAGGCTGATCGTCGACAACGGGCTGTTCTTCGAGTTCGTGCCGATGGAAGAACTCGGCTCGGAATCGCCGACACGGCATTGGCTTGCCGATATCGAGACTGGCGTGAACTACGCCCTGATCTTGTCGAACAATGCCGGGCTCTGGAGCTATCAGATCGGCGACACCGTCCGCTTCGTCGATCGGGATCCGCCACGGCTCCTGATCACCGGCCGGACCAGCTATTATCTCTCGGCATTCGGCGAACATCTGATCGCCGAAGAGGTGGAGACGGCTGTCGCCGAGGCTACGGGCAAGGCCGGCCTGATGGTCGGCGACTATTCGGTCGGCGCCCTCTTTCCAGGCGAGGAAGACCCGTTGGGCGGGCACCTCTACATCATGGAATTCACCAACGCCCATCCGGATCCGGCCACCCTTCCGGAACTTGGGGCCGCCATAGACGAGCGGCTGAGGGACCTGAATGACGACTACCGCGGCCACAGCAGCGCGCTCCATCCACCGCGTGTCCTCTCCGTACCACCGGGCACGTTTGCGGACTGGATGCGCCGGCGGGGCAAGCTGGGTGGCCAACACAAGGTGCCCAGGCTGGTCAGCGACAGAGAGCTGTTCGCGGATCTGAGGGGATTCGCCCAGCAGGCCGCCGCGGCGGAGCATTGACCGGCTCAGCCATGGCTGCGGCATGTTGCATCGAACAAGAGAGCGATCCAGCAAATCCGCGATCTTGCTGCAGCGCAGCAAGACTTCATCCGACAGCCCCAATGATAATTCATTGATGCATAAGTTTTTCGTCCCTATATTGGAAAACAGGTTGAGCCCGCAGGCGGACGAGGGAGAAAATGTCTGTGTCGGAAAAGATTGTGACCGTTGACGGGGAAAGGTTAGGTGACTTGATTGCAGTTGGCGAAGGTTTCATGTTCTTCACTACCCATCAGCAATTGTTGGATATGGATGGAAGAGTATTCGGGAATTTCGACGACCTGCGTAAAGAGATCGGCAGAAATCGCAACAAGCGGATCCGACGCGCTGCCTGAGCGGGACCCTTCCTACCTGTTCTCAGGCGGCAAATGACGGAAATTCATCCGCACTTCGTGACCGCGTTACATGTTGCTTAACAGTAATAGACAACCTTAACGCACTATAATGCCCGCGCCCATAGATCTGTTAATTTCGCCTGACGAAACGTTAACTATAATTTAGGAGAAATTTCAGTATTTTCAGAAAGATGTTATTCTCGATATTTTTTCGTTAACCAATAAAATCTTCCGACTCGACGGATCCTTTGCAGCCTCCCGGTCGGTCAACTCGCAACACTGGGTGCGGGTGGTGCGCGCACCCTGCGGCTAGCTGGACCGTGGAGGCCTTCCCGCCTCTGACGGGCTCCTCGTATCCTCAAGCTCGAGTTCCACCTGCACCAATGACGGGTCGTCGGGAACGTTCGATTGCTCGAAGCCCAGGACCTTGCAGAGCCTCAGCATCGTTTCATTCTCCCGCAAGACATCGCCGACGATCCGGCGAATCCCGCGGCTGCGGGCATAGTCGATGATACGGCGCATCAGCACCGGTCCGAATCCCAGACCCGTCATGTCGCCGCGGACCAGCAGCGCGTACTCCGCCGTCTCACTATCGGCGTCGCTGACGATGCTGACGACGCCGTAGAGCTCCGTCTTCCCAGGAATCCCATGCTCCGTGACGATCAGCGCCATCTCCCGGTCGTAGTCGATCTGGGTGAAGCGAGCCGCCATGACATGTGAGAGGGTCTTGATCGGCGCGAAGAACCTGAGGCGGATCTCTTCGGCGGTGAGCTTTGCGAAGGCGGCCTGCAACGACGGCTCGTCTTCCGGCACCACAGGCCTGACCAGCAGTTCGCGGCCGTCGCCAACGGGGACGTGCTCCTCAAGCTCTTTCGGATAGGGGCTGATCGCCAGCCGATCGGTGCTGGCGCCGCTTGCTGGCTCGACGCCCACATGTACGTTCAGCGCCACGTCACCGTACGCATCCACCAAGAGCGGATTGATCCCCAACTCCACGATCTCGGCGAAGTCCGTCGCGAGCTGGGCGACCTTGATCAGGGTCATCGCGACCGCGTCGATATTGGCGGCCGGAACGTCCCGGTGGCCGCGCAGCAGGCGGTACACACGCGTACGCGACATGACCTCGCGGGCCAGATGCATGTTCAGTGGCGGCAGGGCCAGCGCGTTGTCGTCGATGACCTCCACGCCCGACCCGCCATGGCCGAACACGACGATCGGCCCGAACAGGGGGTCGCAGGTGATCGCGATGGCCAGTTCGTGCGCGCCGGGCCGGCGAACCATGGGTTGCACGGTGAATCCGGTGATCCGCGCCGTCGGCCGCAGCCGCCCCACCCGCGCGATCATGGCGATGGCCGCATCGCGCGCCGCCATGGGTCCCGCCACCTCCAGCGAAACCCCGCGCACCTCCGACCGGTTCGGGATATCCGGCGATACGATCTTGACCGAGACGTCCCCTCCGAGTTCCGCAGCAAGGGCCGCAACCTCGTCCGGGTCGCGCCCGACGCGCGTCCGCGCCACCGGAACGGCATAGGCCTCCAACAGGTCCACTGCTTCCGGTTCCGTCAGCCAAGAGCGGCCTTCGCCGAGCGCACCGTCGATCGCTGCGCGCGCCCGCGCGACATTGGGCGCAAACGTCTCCGGCACAGAAGGCGGCGTCTCCATCAACATGTCGCGGTTTCGCCGGTAGCCGACCAGGTGCATGAAGGCGCCGACCGCCTGGTCGGGCGTCGCATAGGTCGGTATCCGATTCTCCGCGAACAGCCGGCGCGGACCCGTGGCGGGCGGTGCCCCGACCCAGCTGGTCAAAACCGTTGGCCGGCGCCGGCCCTTGAAGACATCGATCACGGCCCTGGCCGCCTCATCGCGCGACGCCATGGCCGTCGGGCAGTTGATCACGAGGACCGCGTCGACCCCCTTGTCTGCTGAGATGGCCTCCAGCGTGGCGCGGTACCGCTCGCCGTTCGCTTCGGCACCGATATCCACCGGGGTTCCGGAAGGTCCGGTCTGCACCCCTGCCTGTGACAATGCCGCCCGGGTAGTGTCTGCAAATTCGACCAGTGAGCCGCCGATATCGACGACGAAGTCCGTCGCCAGGTTGCCGACGCCGCCGCCGTTACTCACCACGGCAAGGTTAGGGCCGTTCGGCGGCTGCGCCATCGCCAGTGTCTCGACTGCGTCGAACAGCTCCTCCAGGCTGAGCACGCGCAGCATACCGGCGCGCCGGAAGGCCGCATCGAATGTCGCGTCGGGCGCGATGGCGGGCCCTTCGTGCGACGCCATGACGCGAACGCTCTCTGCGTGCCGCCCCGCCTTCACCACCAGCACAGGCTTGGTGCGCGCCGCCGCGCGTCCGGCCGACATGAACTTGCGGGCGTTGGAGAGCGTCTCGATGTAGAGCAGGATCGCGTGGACCGCGTAATCGTTCGCCAGATGATCCAGCAGGTCCCCGAAATTGACATCGGGCATGTCGCCCAGCGACAGCAGATGGGAAAACCCGATCCCGCGGTCGTGGGCCCAAGCCAGCACCGAGGTCCCGATCGTTCCGGATTGGGCGACGAAGGCGACCCGGCCCGGCATCGGCGCGATCGGCGCCACACTGGCGTTGAGACCGATCGACGGCACAATCACGCCAAGGCTGTTCGGACCGATAAGCCGCAGCCGATGGGACCGGGCGATGGCCGCAATCTGCCGCGTCGTCTCCGCGTCCGTCTCGACACCCCGGCGGGTCGGGCCGGATGACACGATCACCGCTGCCTTGGCTTCTCTGCGACCCAGCGACTCGATCAGGTCCGGCAACTGCTCGACAGGCGCATTGATGACGGCAAGGTCCGGCGCCATCGGCAGGTCGGCGACGCTCGCACAAACCGACGGCCAGTCCGCAGGATCATGGCCCGCGCCGACGGCGACAAGCTGTCCCTTGAAACCGGCGGTGCGCAGATTGTCGGCGAGGATGCGGCCGACGACAGAACCCGCCTCTGCCGTATCGACCACCGCGACTGACTTTGGCTTCAGCAGATTTTCAAGATGACGCGTGCTCATGGTCGTGCCGCTGGGCATCCGATGGCGGTCTTCGGCGGTACCGTCACAATGGATCGGCCGATCCTTGCAACGGTCGCCATGCGCCTCTTCGACGGGTGTACGGGCGATCGGTGTTGAGGAAAGATCGCATGCAGCGTCTATATAGCACGGTGGCGGCCGGATTGGCGTCGCCTTCGGCCCTCAGCGGCAAAGCCGGCAGGGGAATGCGCTCAAGATGGTGCCAGAGAACACCGGCGGCACGCCGGCCGACTCAGATGCCAGCGCCCACTGGCTGTCCGCACGGCAGAGCCTCGCCGGCTTGGCTGACGGCGGATTGAACATCGCCTTCGAAGCGGTCGACCGACATGTCCAGGACGGTTTTGGCGACAGGATGGCCCTGCGCTGTGTCGATCGGCGCGGCATTGTCGACGACATCACCTATGGCCGGCTCGCCGACCTGACGGGACGGTTTGCCTCGCTGTTGCAACAGCTGGGCGTCCGCCCCGGCGACGCCGTGTTCACGCTGCTGGGGCGAGAGCCGGCGGTCTACATCACCGCCCTCGGCACTCTCAAGGCGGGGGGCGTCTTTTGCCCGCTGTTTTCCGCCTACGGCCCCGACCCCATCCGCACGCGGCTTCGCCATGGGCGCGGCAGGGTGCTGGTGACCACGGCTCAGCTCTACAAGCGCAAGGTCGCGCAAATCCGCGCCGATCTGCCTGATCTGGAGCATGTGCTGGTGGTCGACGATCCATGGGGCCAGCACACGCCGGCCGGCTCGATCGACTTCGCACACGCGCTCGAGGCCGCGACGCCGATGTCCGAGCCGCCCCGCACCAGCCCGAACGACCCGGCGCTGCTGTTCTTCACCAGCGGCACCACAGGCGCGCCCAAAGGGGCCCAGCACGCCCATGCGGCGGTGGTGGTCCATCGCGAGACAGCGCAGCGGGTCTTCGGCCTTGGCCGCCAGGATGTGTTCTGGTGTACAGCCGACCCGGGATGGGTCACCGGCACCTGCTACGGGATCATCGCACCGCTGACCGCGGGCGCCACCGTCGTCGCCGACCGCGAGGAGTTCGACGCGGTCCGCTGGTACCGGCTGTTGCAGGACCAGGCCGTGACGGTCTGGTACACGGCGCCCACGGCCATCCGCATGCTGATGCGCCTCGACTCCACAGCCGAAGGCCGTGCCCTGACGGATGGCCTCGACCTCTCCGCCTTGCGCCTGATGGCAAGCGTCGGCGAGCCGCTTAACCCGCAGGCCGTGCTATGGGGCGAAGAGCGTTTCGGTCGCCCGTTCCACGATACCTGGTGGCAGACCGAGACCGGCGGCATCATGATCGCCAACCTGGACGGTATGAAAATCCGGCCCGGCTCCATGGGAAAGCCCCTGCCCGGCGTGGTGGCGGACATCGTTGAGCACGCCCCTGACGGCCGAATCGAACAGGTGACCGAACCCGACCAGCCCGGCATGCTGGCGCTGAAGACCGGATGGCCGTCGCTGTTCCGCGGCTATCTCGGCGACGATGAGCGGTACCGGGCTGCATTTGCAGACGGCTGGTACCTGACCGGCGATCTCGCCCGGCGCGATCGGGATGGATACTACTGGTTCGTCGGGCGCGCGGATGACGTCATCAAGTCCGCCGGGCACCTGATTGGGCCGTTCGAAGTCGAGTCCGCGTTGATGAACCACCCTGCGGTTGCCGAAGTAGGGGTGGCGGGCAAGCCCGACCCCATCGCCGGCGAGATCGTCGTCGCCTATGTCTCGCTGAAGCCGGGCCACACAGGCGATGCGGAGCTCAGACGCACGCTTATGTCTCAGGCCCGCCAGCGCCTTGGTGCCGCCGTCGCGCCGCGGGACATCGTGTTCGTCGAGACCCTGCCGAAGACCAATTCCGGCAAGATATTGCGGCGCGAATTGCGCACGCTGGACATCCAGGGTGAAACTGCGGCAAATACGCCGCGGCCGAACGACGGCGGCAGTTCCTGAAGTTTTGTTCGATCCCGAAGCGTCGCAACTGGACGAGTTCCCAAGGATGAACTCTGACGACATCCGACGGATGATCCTCGACCTGTTGACCGAGATCTGCCCCGACGCAGAAATCGGCGCCATCGACCCGGCTGTCAGTTTCCGGGATCAGTTCGAATTCGATTCGATCGACTTCCTGAACCTGATCCTGGCGACGGAGAAGATCCTGAACCTGCGCATCGCCGAATTCGACTATCCCCGCCTGTCGAGCCTGGACGGCTGCATCAGCTATCTGGGGCCGAAGGTAGCGGAAGCCCGCGAGGCCGGTTAGGGCAAGACGATCTCTCGCGTAAACAGATCGAACAGGTCGACGCCATCCCAGATGCTGTCGAAGGTGAGCGCGGTCCCAACGGGAACGATGCGGTCCACGGCGCCCGCTGGAAGGCGGTGCGCTTCCCGCAGCATCTCCGTGCGGTCGAAGCCGAAGGCCGTCACCGTCTGATCCTTGTCGGCGAAGGTGCGGAACGCCGCCTCCAGCGTTGGCACCGTGATCTCCACGAACAGTCCATTGCCCGCGTGCAGTTCGCGCACTGCCGGGTCCAGACGCGAAGCAGCCAGCCGCGCCGGCCCGCGGGCGGTGCCCACATCAAGGCCCTGCGCATCCCCACGCGCGGCAATCGCATAGGCCGCCGTGAGCCGGGTGATCGCCTCTGCCGGCTCCAGCGACCATGCCCGGTCGGCGAGCGCTTCCGCCACCGCCGGCCAGAACCGCGCCTTGGCGCCGTCGACCTCGCCCGCCTGCCCCACCCACAGCAGCAGACGCGGCGATGCACAGGCCTGCTGGTTGAACCAGAAGGCATCGTTGACGAATCCGCCGACGAGGCCGTCCCATGGATCTTCGTCGGCGACCAACACGGCAGTGGCGGACAACACCGCGGCCGAGAACCGATCGGGAAACGCCATTTCAACGGCCCGCGCCGGCAGCGGCAGCGGCCTGAGGGCACGGATCGTCTCGTCCCCACCCCAGAGCACGCGCACATGGCAGACTTCACTCAATGCCGCGCTGACCGCATCGTCATGGGGATAACGCAGGATCAAGAGGCGGTCGCGTATGGCCTGATGGTCTTCAGCGTCCACAAGCTGGCCCAGAGTCTCCTGCAAGACGGTCATCTGCGGGCTCACGCGTGTCGACACGCGCAGCACATTGGCGTTGCCCGCCAGCAGGCTGATCATCCAGGAATAGACGAACAATGTATCCACATTCCCCGGGGCGAAGTGGACGGCAAGACCGCGGGGCCGCCGGATGCGGCTTCGATTCCGCTGCTCGAATTCGCCGCAAAGCTCTTCGACATGGGCAGGCCTCAACCAGTGGGCCATCGCCATCAGCTCGGGATAGGCGGTCATCGCCCGATTGCCGAGGATATGCCGTGACAGCGCCTTGGTGAACGCACGCGCCGGTTCGCTGAACGGCGTCAGCGGTTCGGTTGCGGCCACGCTTTGCAGCTGTGCGCGCCAATCGCCCGGCACGGATGGACCCAGTACGATCTCGACGGGCGAATTCGTATCCATCTGCCGCATCAGCAGTGCCGCGCTATTGGACAGGTGGTGCCGCGGCGGCTGCGCCTTCGGCCACCGCCACTAGAGTGTAGGCACCGTCCGGACTCGGGCGGCCGGCAATCGCATCGGCCGTCAGGTCGACCAGCAGATCGGCGATGGCTGCATTATAATGCAGCGCGTCCCAGTAGTTGCGGTCCTCCAGCGTGATCGGGGATCGCACCATGAAGTCGACGACATGGCCATCGGCATGGGCGCCGACGATGCCGGCAATGCGGCGCCGGCACTCCAGCCACCGCTGCCCTTCCATCGTGGCCGCAGCCGGCTGGCGGGCTGCGTGATAGGGAACCAGCAGGGCGACCATAGTCGTCTCGTCCGGCAGCCTCTGAGAGAGTTCCTCCAGATAGGCCAAGGCCGGGAAGGTCCAGTCCCGCCGCGTTTCATCGTCGACCTCAAGCGGCGGCCGCTCATCCAGCGGCCGCGGACCGTTGGGTCCGTAGATGTGCTGCTGCGCCCGCGCCAGGTCGTATTCCTCCGGCGGCGGCAGGAAGTTGGCGTATCCATCCCGGCCGTAGCGCGGGGGGATGATGTCTAGCGACATCGCCAACTGATTGACGGCGATTTCCAGCGCGCGGGCGGTGAAGATGTGCAGCAGGTCGTTCAGCGGGTCGTCGTCGTACATCCAGGGCGGAAACGGCCGGTCGCTGAACAGCGTGAAGTCGTCTTCCGGCAGGCACCATTCGTGGTCGATCCCCACGATCACCGTGCGCGGGGCGGGCTCGCGCGCCAGAAACAGGTCGGCGATCAGGTACTGCTCGTAGGCTCTGGCGCTGTTCATCGAAAGATTGGCGAACCGGCCCCCCAAACGCTGGTCGAGCAGCACCGGCCGCAACAGCCGGGTGGTCGACGTGCCGATGACCAGGCTGTCGAACTGTGGGTCGCGGGCCACCATGGGATAGCTGAAGCGCTGGTTCTGGTCGGCCGGCACACGCTCCAGCGGCATCGAGACCGGCAACGACCCCCATGGGTCGATAAGAACCAGAAAGCCGTAGAGCCCCGCAACGGCCGTCAGCACGATGGCCAGGAAGGTGCGCCAGAAGCGTCGCCAGCGGGTCGGTGTCGGTCTCGATGCCGCTGGAGCGTGTGCCGGCCGACCAGAACCAGCGCTTCAGCTATCCCATGGTGGCCCGCGACCC
>JANQQD010000247.1 GCA_028285185.1 Anaerolineae bacterium
AGGCCATGGCGGCCCGGGCCTGCGAGCGGTACTTCCACGCCAGCATCTGACGCCGGTGTGACATTTGGCCGCCGGCTAGACAGGCCGGCTGTGCCTGGCTGTACCGGTGGCGAGATAGCGGTCGAACACGGCCGCAACGCAACGCACCAAGGGGCGCGCCGGCTCCGGTACGGTGATGACGGCGTCGCCGTCGACTGAGACGATCCCGTCGTGGCTGAGCGGGATCAGGCTTTCAAGCTCGCCGTCGAAGTCGGCGGCCCGTACCCCGAAACGGTCCGCCAGGGCCGCGATGTCGACCCTGAGATCGCACATCAGCCGCTCGATCACAGCCCGGCGCAGCCGATCATCGGCCGACAGCACCAGCCCCCGCACCGTCGCCAGCCCGCCTGCTGTGATGGCATCGCGATAGGCATGAATCGGCGCCGCATTCTGCACATACCCCTGCGGCAAGCCGCCGATGGCCGAGGCCCCGAGACCGATCAGGCACTCCGCCGTATCGTCCGTATAGCCCTGAAAGTTGCGGCGCAGCCGACCCTGCCGCAGCGCCAGCGCCAGGCCGTCATCGGCCCGGGCGAAGTGATCGAGCCCGATTCTCACATACCCGCCGTCCACCAGCATCGCCGCGGCCAGGTCCGCCTGGGCAAAGCGCGCCGCGGCGTCCGGCAATCGCGTCTCGTCGATCAGACGCTGATGACGCTTCATCCACGGCACATGGGCATAGCCGAACAGGCTGACCCGGTCCGGCGCCATGGCCAGCGTGGCCGCCACGGTTTCGGCCACGGCCGTCTCCGTCTGTTCCGGCAGGCCGTACATCAGGTCCAGATTGACGTGCCGGATCCCGGCCGCACGCAGCCGATCCACGGCCTCGAGGGTACCCTCGATCGGCTGAAGGCGGTTGACCGCGCGCTGCACGGCCGGATTGACGTCCTGCACGCCGATGCTGGCCCGGGTCACGCCCGCCGCCGCCAGCGCAGCAATGCCCTCGGTGCCAAAGCCTCGCGGATCGATCTCTACGGAGAATTCCAGCCCCTCCATCCAGCGGAACCGCTCGGACAGGCGTCGAGACAGGCGAGCAATGTCATCCGGTGTCAGGATCGTCGGGCTGCCGCCGCCCCAATGGATGCGCGAAACCGGCATGACCGCCGGCAGGGCATCAGCCACCCGGTCGATCTCCTGCTCCAGCACGTCGAGATAGGCCGAAACGGGCGCATACCGGCGCGTGATCTTGGTGTGGCAACCGCAGAACCAGCAGAGGCTGTCGCAGAACGGGATGTGGAGATAGAGCGAGACCGCCTCGTCCAGCGACAGCGCGCCCAGCCAGCCGGCATACGTCTCGGCGGAGACGTCGGCATGGAAATGGGGCGCCGTGGGATAGCTGGTGTATCGCGGCACGGGCCGGTCGTATCGTTGCAGCAACGGCAGATCCATGGCGCCCCAAGTCTAGCCGGACTGCCGTTCGTCTTTCCAATCCTTCGATCCGCGCAAGGTCCTGCAGCGCGCCGGGCTTGACGCGGCGATGGACGCCTACGGCTGAGCCCGGTACCCGCCGGCCGTAACGGCCGGCACCGGCATCAGACGATCCCGCCGGTTTCGGTGAAAAGCGTGGTCCGCACCGTCAGGAACCGCGTCACCTCCACGTTCCGCACGGTGACGGCGTGGCTGCGGCCGTTGGCCCGCACCGCCAGCACCTGGACGCTCTCATCGCGCATCGGCGCGGTGCTGCCTTCCAGACGCGACGGATCGAAGAAATTGCCGTCCAGGGCGAAGAGGTTGCATACCAGCACCGCCGCATAGACGTTGCGCACGCTCTGCACATTGGCCCGGCCTTCGCGGATTACACGCTCGCCTGGCGGCTCCAGCGAGCCGGCAGGCGTCGGCGTAAGCTCCGTCAGGCTGTACCGGCCGTCAGCGTCCAGCTGAAGGCGGCGCGGCTGCCCCCAGTCGCCATGGGCGGGCCCGATCAGATAGGTAATGGTAAAGTCTTCCGGCACGACATAGGTGCTGCGGCCCGGTTCTGCGCAGGCACTGGTGGCCACATCGGCGGCAATGGGTGTGCTCGGGTCCGGCGGCAGCATATAGGCCAACATCTCGTCCAGCGACGGGTTGCCGACGGGCGCCATTGCCGATTCGGCTGCCGCCGTGGGCTCCGCCTCGCCGACAGGCACCGCTTCCGTGCCGCCGCTGGACTCGCCACCACAGGCAGACAGGCCAAGGACCAGAACCGCCAGAACTGGGCGAAAGAGATCGATCCTCCATCGCATCGTCACACCCCCTTCATGACCACGCTTTCGACACGATATCGCATTTTGCGCGATTGTCGCGGCCTGAAGGACAGGTGCGGCAGTGCGCCGGCGGCAACGGGCCGCCGCCGGCGCAAGCGTCGCTTCACATCGGATGCAGGTTCTCGCGCACCATCAGCGGCCGGAAGGCAAACGGACTTTCGTCGCCTGGATAGACGGTCACGGCCACGCCATGCACCTCGCGGGCACCCATCACCTGCAGCCGTGTGACCGTTTCGATGGTGAAACCTTCGGCATCGCGCAACGGCTGATCGATGATCAGCAGATGGGCGTCGCCCTGGACCAGCAGCACGGGGCCGTCGAAGGTTTCGGCGCCTTCGGTGAAGGCCTCCAGCGTGTCGCGGAAGCCGCTCTGCCCCCAATGCCGCTCATAGAACCGAGGATCGGCCTGGAAGGCGAAGACGATGCCGGCGTGGCCCTCCGCCTCGGCCAGGGCGAACGCCTCTTCGATCCAGGCGATGTTGGCCTCGTTGCGGGCGAAATACTCCGTCACTGCCTCCAGCGTCCGCTCGAAGCCGTTGTTGGAGCCCACGACATGGACGGTGACGAACAGAATGTTGCCGTGCACCCAGCGCGCATTTTCCACCATATCGGTGTAGTCCGAGACATCGGACTGCCGGGTGACCGGCATGGGGTTCGCGCCGAGACTTTCGGCTTCCGGGAAATGCGTCTGGCGCACATAGGCCAGCCGCTCCAGCGGGTCATAGCCGCCGGCGCGCGTGCGGTGGCAGTCGGTCCATTCATTGTCGCCGGGCGTGTAGACCAGCGGTTGCTCGAACAGCATCAACTGGTCGAGCGTGGCCTGCAGCATCTCGTCAGAGCATTCGGTGCCGCCGCTCTTGGTGTCGCCGACATGGATGGAAAAGACCGGCTCCATGGCGTTCACGCGGTCGATCAGGCGCTCGAACCGGACGTAGTCGTCGGGCAGGTTGTACGGCATGTCGCCCAGGGCCACGAAGGTAAAGGGCTCGTCCTGCGCAGGCGCTGCGTTCGTCGCGGCGAACACCGCCAGGCCGCAGGCTGCGGCCAGCCATCGGCTGAAGCGTCGGGTCATCTTCGATCTTGTCTCCGCATGGCGTCGGGTTCGGAAGCCGCATTCTACCCACCGCACCGCGGCCCATGATGACGCTTCGGTGAAAGGGGGCCGTACGGGTCGTCGCAGGGCGCGTTGACACGCATCACGGCCTCCCGCATGGAAGGGGCGGGAACGAGCGGCCGGCAGCAACCGGCCAAGAGGGCGGTGCATGGCGGATTGGCGAAGTCGGCGTTTGTGGCAGGGTATCGGCTATGCCGCCTCGGCCGCCTGGATGCTGGGGATCGTGATCATTACCGGGAACGACACCGGCCATCCGCTGTTCCAGTACATCTTCATCGTGCCGCTGGCCGGCTGGATCCTGGGCCTGCTGGTGGCCCGCTATCTGCTGCCCCCCAGACCACCGGACCGAACGGACTAGCCGCGCTATGACGCAAGACGATGCCTTGGCTGCGGCGCAGCCCTGCGCACCCGCGTTCGACGCGGCCTTCCGCGCGAACCTGGCGGATCTGATCGCCTGGCGGCGCGACGTCCGGCGGTTCCGCACCGACCCCGTGCCGCAGCCGCTGCTCGATCGTGTCCTCGATCTCGCCTGCCTGGCGCCATCGGTGGGCAACAGTCAGCCCTGGCGCTTCGTGCGGGTGGACGCGCCTGCATGCCGGCGGGCGGTGAAGCGCAACTTCGAGCGCTGCAATGCGGAAGCCCTCTCCGGCCAGCCCCAGGACCGGCGCACCCTCTATGCCCGCCTGAAGCTTGCGGGCCTGGACCAGGCGCCCGTGCATCTCGCCGTCTTCTGCGACGAGGGCACGGCCCAAGGCCACGGCCTCGGCGCCCGCACCATGCCGGAGGCCCTGCACTATTCCGTAGTCACGGCCATCCATACCCTGTGGATCGCAGCCCGTGCGGAGGGCCTGGGCGTCGGCTGGCTGTCGATCCTGGAGCCCACCGCCATCGCCCGCGATCTGGACACACCGGCCGCCTGGCGGTTCGTCGCCTATCTGTGCATCGGCTGGCCGGTGGAGGAGCACACCGATCCCGAACTGGTCCGTCACCAATGGCAGAACCGGGCGTCCGACTGCCGGAGGGTGCTGCAACGGTGAGGGACCGCCCGGCGACACGATCGCGCATCGTGGCGAATGGGGCCCAGCCAAGCTTCCCAGCAATCGTTGCGCGGTGATAAAGCGCGCCGACTAAGGATCTCGGGACGGGGGGGACCGGTTCTTGAACCCATTGACGGATATCGTGCTGCCGCTGGCGCTGGCCTTCATCATGCTGTCCATGGGACTGGCGCTGACACCGGCGGACTTCGTCCGGGTAGTGCGCAGGCCCGCGGCGGCGCTGATCGGGCTTTCAGCGCAGATGGTGCTGCTGCCGCTGCTGGCCTTCGCCCTGGTGTCGGCCTGGGGAGCTTTGTGGGTGATGGACCCGTCGCTGGCGGTTGGGTTCATGATCATCGCGGCCTGCCCCGGCGGCGTGACGTCGAACCTGCTGACCCATCTCGCCCGCGGCGACACGGCCTTGTCGATCAGCCTGACGGCGGTGACCAGCGTGATCGCCAGCTTGACGATCCCGTTGATCGTAACGGCCGCCAAGGCGTGGTTCCTGGGGGCCGAGGCACCGCCGCTGCCTCTCTTGGGCACCATTGCCGGCATCTTCGCCATCGTCACCTTGCCGGTGCTGATTGGCATGGTGATCAAACGACTGCGTCCGGCCCTGGCGGACCGTATCGAACCCGCGTGCCGGCATGCCGCCACGGCCCTGTTCGTCGTGATCGTGCTTGCGGCCGTGGCAGTGGAATGGCCGCTGCTTGTCGCACATTTCGGCGAGATTGGTCCGCCCGTGCTGCTCTTGAACCTCGCCTGCATGGCCATGGGCTGGAGCGTGGCCCGGCTGGCCCGGCTGGGGCGCGATCAGGCCGTGGCAATTACGCTGGAAGCGGGCCTGCAGAACGGCACGCTGGCCGTGCTGATCGCCGCCACGTTCCTGGCCAGCGACCTGATGGTGGTGCCCGGCGCCGTCTACAGCCTGGTGATGTTCTTCACCGCGGGCGCCTATGTGGCCGCCCTGGCGGCCCGCCGACCTGCCGCGGCGTGACCTCAGATGGTGCACAATGGTGCGGACGGCGGGACTCGAACCCGCACACCCGAAGGTAAGCGATTTTAAGTCGCTTGTGTCTACCGGTTCCACCACGTCCGCGTTTGTCGCCGGCAAGCGGCCACGCCGCACGGTACGGCGGTGGCCGACCCCGTTGCAAGCGCGTGGAGCCGCGTACCAGAGCGCGGTTGTCAGCGGCGGGGCGGCGGCGGTAGAAGCTGAGGATGGATATCAACGGCACGAACTGGACGGCGCTTGCCTGGCTGGGGCTTGCCTTCCTTCTGGTGGCGCCCGCGCTGCCACGGCTGATCCGCAACCCGCGGGCGCTGCACTATATCGCCGTCTGGCTGGGCATCATCGTGGTCCTGGGCCTGATCTACCGGCTGTTCGGGCCGTCGCTGATGCAATAGGCGCCGGCGTCAGCCGGCATCGTCCGCCAATGGTGGTTCGCCTTCGGTGACCTGCGGCTCTTCGCCGTGGGACCGGACCAGCACCGCCACATCCTCAGTCGCCGCCCCCAACAGCCAGGGATCGTCGGCGCGCAAGACCAAGCTGACGCCGAAGCGGCCCGCGCGGAAATGGGGGTAGCTGCCGATGGACACGTCCGGATGCCGCTCTTGAATCTGGCCCAGGCCCTCGGCCAGCGTGCCTTCGCCCAGCCAGCACGTAACGGTGCGCGACAACAGCGGCCGGCCGCCCACCAGCTCCAGCAGCACGCCGTCCAGCATGGCCCGCATGATCGTCGGCACGCCGGCCAGAACATAGACGTTCTCCATCCGGAAGCCCGGCGCCTGGCTGACCGGATTGTCCACCAGCGCCGCCCCTTCCGGTACATCGGCCATGCGCAGACGCGCGGAATTCAGCTGGCCCGGCTCGTAATGGCTTTCCAGCCGCCGCACGGCCTCCGCATCACGCACCAGCGACACGCCGAATGCCTTGGCGATGGCCTCAGCCGTGATGTCGTCATGCGTCGGGCCGATGCCGCCGGTGGTGAACACGTAAGTGCACTGGGCGCGCAGCGCATTCACAGCCTCGATGATGGCGCCTTCGTCATCCGACACCACGCGCGCTTCTACGAGGCGGATGCCCCGTTCGTTCAGCTCGCGGGCGAGATGGGGCAGGTTGGCGTCGCGGGTTCGGCCCGACAGGATCTCGTTGCCGATGATCACGAGGGCGGCGTTCACAGGCTCGGCGGCAGTCATGGGCCACCGACTTAAGCCCCACAGTCGCGCTTGCCAAGCCCGTAGAGCAGCCTTGGCAAGCGCTAACCGCATCGCTAGCGTCCGCCGCCATGCATCTTCCCACTCCCTTGATCTCCGGCCGGCTGGTTCGCCGCTACAAGCGCTTCCTTGCCGATGTGACGCTGGATGATGGCGGCGCCGTCACGGCCCACTGCCCCAACTCGGGCTCGATGATGGGGCTGTCTGTCCCGGGCCTGCCGGTGTGGCTCTCCCACAGTGCCAGTCCGACGCGCAAATATGCCCATACGCTGGAGCTGGTGGGCCCGGCCGACGCGCTGGTGGGTATCAACACGGGGCGCCCCAACGGCCTGGTGGCCGAGGCGATCGCGTCAGGCCGAATCGCGGAGCTGGAGGGCTTCCCCACGATTCGGCGCGAGGTCCGGTACGGCCGCAACAGCCGCATCGACCTGCTGCTTGAAGGCGACGGCACGCCGCCGTGCTTCGTGGAGGTGAAGAACGTCCATCTGCGGCGGCCAGACGGCCCGCATCCGACCGCTGCGGAGTTTCCCGACAGCGTGACGGCCCGCGGCGCCAAGCACATGCGCGAACTGGCCGACCAGGTGGCCGAGGGCGCGCGGGCGGCCGTGGTCTTCCTGGTCCAGCGCGGCGATTGCGACCACTTCCGCGTGGCTGCCGACATCGACCCCGACTACCGCGACGGGCTGGCCGACGCCATGGCCGCCGGAGTGGAGGCGCTGTGCTATGCCTGCCGCTTGAGCACGGAGACGATCGCGGTCGACCGGCGGCTGCCCCTGGTGCTCTGACTTTCCGCTGACGCCTATTGCAGAAACACCAGCGGCGTCAGTTCGGCTCGCTGATAGGCCTGGATCAGGAAGCGGAAGATCATGCCGCCGTGGGGCGGAAGCGGCGTGTCCTCCGCGTCTGAGGGAAAGACCGTGGGATACGAGACCCGCAGCATGGCCACGGCCAGTCGGCCGTCGGCCACACTCACCACGTCGGGCGCGAGCGTCGCGTCCAGTGACTCCAGCCTCCGTGTCCAGGCGGCTGCCCCGCTGGCCGGCTCGAACCCTTCGAAACGCCGGGCAAGGACCCCTGCCGCCGTCTCCGCGACCGCCCTGTCGGGATAGACCAACGCCACGATCGCTTCGTCCCGGCCTTCGTGGAAGACGTCGGCGATGGCGACCATCAGGTAGGGTGGCAGGGCCTCGTCGGGCGGCTCGGGCTGCAGCGTCTCCAGGTCCGGCAGTTCACCGCCTTCGACCGCCTCTTCGATCAGCTGGCCCACCGGGTCAAATGCCGTGGCGAGATCAGCGGCGTTGATCAGGTGGAACTGCAGCAATGCCCCTTCGGTGACTGGCGCCGAGATCGCTTCAACAGCAGCGCTGATAACGGGATCATCCGCCAGCGAGCGCCGGTCTCCCGCCGCCGCCACCATGGCTTCGGCGGTCGACCATACCGGGCTGCCAACCAGAGCCGGCGGCAGCATCGCGATCCGCGCCGATTGGCCCAGATGGCCACCGAACGGATCGGCAGGGTTGCGGTTGACGATGTCCATCTCGAGGTCTTCAAGGCGGTGCCAGACCGTAACATCGCCGATCTGGCGCCTCGCGAAATCACGGGCATCCAAGGCCGCTGCAATGGAGGCGGCATGGTCGGCCGCCGGGTCAAGGCCGAACACCGATCCCCAGGTCGGCGGCTGCCCGAATTCCAACGCCCGCCGGATATCCTGGATCTCGATACCGAGTAGGTCACGCATCTCCCCGCCGATGACCGGCAGATATTGCAGATAGTTGGTGGGGCCGGAAATGACGCGGAGGATCCCGGGAAACATGTCCTCGAAGCTCGAAGCTTCGAACTCAGCGTCGGGCATCGAATCGAAGTAGGACGCCTCAATCATCGCCTCGAGATCGACGTAACTGATCAGCGGGATGCCTTCTCGGCCTTGCGGCGTGTCGGGCACCAGGGCGAGCAGATCCATCACCGCCTGGCGGCTGCCGGCGTACGGACCCTCGGCCGGCGCTCGGTCTCCGTCAACAGGCGGGGTAGCTTCGGCCTGCACCTCATCCTCGTCGACCGGGGCGCTGGCTTCAGCCGGCGCGACGGCCCGCGTTCCGGTCGGCCGCGGCGACATGCGGGTGAAGGTCACGATCTGCGCCCGGTCGTCGCCGAACGAGGACGGACGTTCGTCTTCCCCCATGGCCATGCGGAAGGTGTCGTCGTCGATGAACTCCACCAGCCCCAGGAAGACGTCGCCGTCCACCTCCACATCCAGCGTCGTCGGGTCGCTGTCGAAATCGGCCCAATAGCGCCCCCGTTCCGGGCGCCCGCGGGAGATGACGATGACCGAACCGTCGGGCAGGAACGTGACCACCACGGGATCTTCGCGGTCCGCCGTGGCGGACCAGACGCCGGGCAGCAGGTCTTGCGCGCCAAGCGTCGGCGCTGCTGGTTCGGCCGTGTCAACCTGGCTCTCCCCCGCCACCCTGATCGCCCAGCCGCGCAGGCGCAACAGCGCAAGGTCGGACGTCCCGACCGCCAGCGCGCCGCCGTCGGGCGTCTCGGCGACCGACGACAGCAGCAGGTCGACATTGGTCTCCCGCTCCTCCGGCTGCGTGATGTCCTCGTGCCACAAGACCGTACCGTCGCTCGCCAGCCGCTCGACCCAGTTGCCGAAGCGGCGGGCCGGCCGGTTGACCGAGCCGGCAAGCAGCACACCACCATCGGCCGTCGGCGCCATAGCGGTCGCAAGCGTGGCGGCATAGGGGCCGCTGTCATCCTCTGCGGGGTCCCGCGTCCACTGGATCTCGCCTTGCCGGTTCAGGACGACCAACAGGCTCTCAGGCACCCCAACATCCGATAGGAAATAGAAATGGACTGCGAGGCCCGACCCGGCGAGGGGCGCGATCGAGGCTGCGATACCGTAGGCGGTGCAGGGGATGGTGCTCGGCGTGAGCACCTGGTCGATCTCCGTCCGCCACAGAACCTCATTCTGCGGGTCGAGCGCGACGACGATGCCGACGGGCTCCTCCTGTTCTTCAAAGCCCGCGATGATCAGGGACCCATCCTCCAGCACCGCCATGGCCACCGGCAGGACGCTCGCATCCCTGCCCAGGCCGATACCATCCCGGCCCAAGATCCGCGGTTCGTTGTCGAACAAGAGCCCCTGGCCACCATCGATGCGGATCAGTTCGCTCTCTGTTCCCGTGTCCATAAGGATAGCCGCGCCACCGCCTGGCAGCGCGGCGATGGGTCCGGGTTCGTCGATATCCAGATCAAGGGACCAGCGAAGCTGCCCTGCCCCGCCGTACGCGGCGAGGCGATACGTATCGGTATCCCGATCCTCGATCAGCGCCAGCGCGCCGCGAGAAGCGTCTCTCACGATCCGGCATAGGTTTCCAGGCTCGGACCGTTCCCACGCAACTGCACCCGAGGGAGCGAGGCCGGCGAACCAGACACCGCGATCGCCCCCGACGACCGATGCGCCAACCAGCATCGATCCGCCATCCGGCTGAACGGCGGTGTGGGCAACAAGCCGCATATCCGTTTCCGGCCCGCCCTGCAGCGGATTACCCTCTCCCGTGCCGTAGGTCCGGACCCAGGAACACGGCGCGCCGCAGGCCTCGCCCGTCGGCTGCGCGTTTGCGGTCCCGCCGGTCCACGCGAAGCATGCCCAAAGCGCAAGCGCCGCCATGCCGCCGAAAGCGGCCGTTTTGCTGGCCATCATCCGCCTCCCGTCAACGCAGTCTTGTTGCCGGCGAACCTCTCGGACGCCGTTTCGCGTGCCTTCGTTATTGTGCGAAGGGTACCAGGGTCGGCGCGGCGCACCAACCCGCCGCCGGTCGCCTTTCATCTTGCGCTTCCGCACTGCCGGTCCCACGTCGAAGGCCGTGCGCGTGCCATCGCCGCGCCGCAAGAAATACACCTGCCCGATTTGAGTGTGGGCAAAGCCAAGTGTCGAAGTAGAAAGGCGGATGCTGGCGAGGTTGTGGCAGGATCCGCTGTTAGAATGCCGATCGCATGAGACAGAGCCGTGAGTGAGCCCGTGTCGTGACGCGTGACGGCGACCTCTTCCCGCCGCCAAAGGGTGACGAGCCGCCCCACCACGTCGGCCATCGCGAGCGACTGCGCCAACGGTTCGTTGCGGGTGGGCCGGATGCCGTTGCGGACTATGAGATCCTTGAGCTGTTACTGTTCGCAGCCTTGCCGCGCCGTGACGTCAAGCCGCTGGCGAAGACGCTGATCGGCACCTTCGGCTCGCTGGGGGCCGTGCTGTCGGCCGACGCCGCAGCACTGGAACGGCGCGGCAAACTGGGGCCCGCCGCCGTCGCCACCCTGAAGACCGTGTCGGCCGCAGCGGAGCGGATGCTGCGCGAACGCGTCATGGCGAGGCCCGTGATCTCCAACTGGCAGGCGCTCCTGGACTATCTCGGCCTCGCGATGGGGCATCTGCCGCACGAGCAGTTCCGGCTCTTGTTCCTGGACCGCAAGAACGCGCTGATCGCCGACGAGGTGCAGCAGCGCGGCACAGTCGACCACGCCCCGGTCTATCCGCGCGAGGTCGCCAGGCGCGCGCTGGAGCTGCACGCGAGCGCCGTCATCCTGGTGCACAACCACCCATCGGGCGACCCGCAGCCGTCGACGGCCGATATAGACATGACGCGACAAGTCGCGGGCGCATTGCAGGCCATCAGCGTGGCGCTGCACGACCACCTGGTGATCGGCCGCCAGGGGCATGCCAGCTTCCGCGGCATGGGGCTTCTCTAAGAAACTGGGATGCGATACGGGCGTGTTTCGGAAATCGGATTTGCCATTGAGGCGCTCTGCCGCTGAGCTACGACCGCCTGCGCGATCGGCGGGACTCGAACCCACGCACTCCCCGTTACCACGGTAACCGACAACCATCGGCCCGTATCAGTCGCGCTATATGACCGCAAACTGGCGCGCCGTCAACCCATCCTGCTCCAACCATCTTGTCCCGAAGTAAGGTCAGGCAGCGTAGTCCGGCTCCTCGCGGTCTAGAATCCGGCGCAGTGCTGCGAAATGCTGGGCTGCAGCGTGGCCGAAACTGGCATATTGCTGCGCGGTCTTGCGTATGATCTCGTCCGGCACGCGGCGCAGGGGGCGGCCGGTCGACATGGCAAGCACCTGGTTCTGGCTGGCCCGCTCGACGTAGTAGAGGTCGTCGAACGCCCGGGCCACGCTGTCGCCGGCGACGATGACGCCGTGATTGGCCAGGAACAGCACATTCGCTGGGCCCATGACGGCGGCCAGCCTGTCGCCTTCCTCATGGTCCAGGACCAGGCCGTTATAGACCTCGTCATACGCGATGCGGCCCTGGAAGCTGACGCCGGATTGGGTCACCGGCAAGAGCTGCATATCGGCCAACGAGGTCAGTGCCGTCGCGTACGGCATATGCGTGTGCAGCACGGCGCGGGCATGCGGCAGGTGCAGGTGCAGCCGCGAATGGATGAAGAAGGCTGTGTCCTCGGGTTCCTCATCCCCCTCGATCACGGTGCCGTCGACGTCACAGAGCAGCAGGTCGCTGGCCCGCAATTCCGACCAGTGGCGACCGTAGGGATTCACCAGGAACTGCCGCCGGTCGGCGGAAACCGCGACGCTGAAATGGTTGCAGATGCCCTCGCTCAGCCCCATGCGCGCGGCCATCCGCAGGGCCGCTGCCAGATCGATCCGTGCCTCAGCGACGTCGATGGCCCCCATTTCTCGCGCTCCCCTGCTGCAATTCCGGCTGTGTGCCAAAGAGATACACGATCGGCGGGGCATTTCGCCTCAAAAGCCGTCGCCGAACCGCGCGATTTGGCGCTGGCCGGCCAGGCTGACGGCAACGGTTGCGATCACGCCCGACCGGTGGTTTGTTCCGTCCGTCACCCACCGTCGTGCGATGTAAGGATACCGGATGATCCCGCGTTACAGCCGGCCCGAGATGGCCCGCATTTGGGAGCCGGAGGCGAAGTTCCGCATCTGGTTCGAGATCGAGGCGCATGCCTGCGATGGCATGGCTGAGCTTGGGATCATCCCCAAAGCGGCCGCCGAAGCCATCTGGAAGCGCGGGCGGTTCGACATCGAGCGCATCGATGCGATCGAGCGGGAGACCCATCACGACGTCATCGCCTTCCTGACCAATCTCGGGGAGTCGATCGGTCCCGAAGCACGGTTCCTGCACCAGGGCATGACGTCGTCGGATGTACTCGACACATGCTTGGCGGTGCAGTTGTGCCGCGCCGCGGACATCCTGATCGCCGACATCAACGCCGTTCTTACGGCCCTGAAGCGGAGGGCCTACGAGCACAAAGACACCGTGTGCATCGGCCGCAGCCACGGCATCCATGCCGAGCCCACGACCTTCGGGCTGAAGCTGGCCAGCCATTACGCCGCCTTCGAGCGCAATCGCGATCGCCTGGAGGCCGCGCGCATGGAGATCGCCACCTGTGCCATTTCCGGCGCCGTCGGCACCTTCGCCAATATCGACCCGATGGTGGAGGCCCATGTTGCCGCAAGGCTGGGCCTGAAGCCGGAGCCAGTGTCCACGCAGGTGATCCCGCGCGACCGGCATGCCGCCTTTTTCGCCACGCTGGCCGTGATTGCCTCGTCAGTGGAGACGCTGGCGACCGAAATCCGCCACTTGCAGCGCACCGAGGTGCGTGAGGCCGAAGAGTACTTCGCAGAGGGCCAGAAGGGCTCCTCAGCCATGCCGCACAAGCGCAACCCGGTGCTGACGGAGAACCTGACGGGGCTGGCGCGGCTTGTCCGCGGCGCCGTTGTCCCGGCGCTGGAGAATGTGGCGCTGTGGCACGAACGCGACATCTCGCATTCCTCCGTTGAGCGGGTGCTGGCGCCGGACGCCACCATCGCGCTGGACTTCGCGCTGGCGCGGCTGGCGTCGGTGATCGACCGCCTGGTTGTGCATCCCGACGCCATGCGCGCCAATCTCGACAGGCTGGGCGGCGTGATCCATTCCCAGAGGGTTCTGCTGGCGTTGACCCAGGCCGGCATGAGCCGGGAGGCCGCCTACAAGGTCCTACAGCGCCACGCCATGGCGGTGTGGCAGGAGGGCGGCCGGTTCCTCGACCGCCTGCAGGGCGACAAGACGGTGACGCGCCATCTCGGCGACGACCAGTTGGCCCAGCTGTTCAACCTCGCCTATCACACCAAGCATGTGGACGACATCTTCGTGCGTGTGTTCGGCGAAGCATCGGCGGGTGCGGCCGCGGCCTGAGCCGATCGCCCATGGATGTGACGGAGATCAGGCCGCCGGGGGCGCCCAACTTTTGCCTAGCGCTTCCGCCGGGTATCGGCGCGGTCAAGCCGCAGGTGGAAAGCCCCGTCTTTGCTGTCGAGCCGTTACGGATTGCGGTGGCATGGCGGTCCGTGTTGAGCCGTGCGCCGCGGACCGAGATCGTCGATGTCTCTGACGACGGCCTGTCGATCGAGGCCGTGCAGCGGTCCACTCTGATCGGCTTCATCGACCGCATCAGCGCACGGGCCGTGCCCATGCCCGGAAATCGGGCTTCGCTGGCGGTCTACAGTCGGTCGGCGGTGGGGTACTGGGATCTGGGCGTCAATCGGCGCCGGGTGGTGGCCTGGCTCGATGCGCTACGCCAGACACTGGACGAGGACGGGCGCTCCGACGCTAGCGCGTCTCGGTCATGACCTGCTCGCGCGCCACAAGCATCAGCTGATCCATCTTACGGCGCAGTCGGTGGTCGGAGAGGTCGATACCGCGCCGGTGCAGATCGTCATGGACCTTGTCATGGACATCGGCGTCGCCGGGACTCTCGAAATCCGAAGCGACCACCTCGCGCGCATACGCCTCCGCTTCCGGTGCCGGAAGGCCGAGGAGGTCAGCGGCCCACTGGCCAAGCAACTTGTTGCGACGGTTCTGGATCCGGAACTGCAGCTCCTGACCATGTTTGAACTGTGCTTCGAACCCCTTTTCCCGCTCTTCGAAGGTGGTCATTCGGTCGATTTCCTCCCGCAGTGTCGAGACCACGCAGCGGCCGGCGTCAGGCGCCCGCATGCCTCCCGGCTGCCCGTCTGCCTGTCTTGTGCAACCATAATACCCCGTTCGCACCGCGTCTGGGTTGATTTCCGCACATCGCCGGTTCCGTCGCGGTCAGTTCCGGGCACCGATCAGGACAGGTTTGGCACAATTGAGATGTCGCATGCTGGCTGCTATATGTCTGATTCTGGGTCCGCGCACCGCACGCTTGGCGGGCGGGCCCGCTGGGAGCACCGTGCAATGACCCGTCGCAGGCGGATCTACGAAGGCAAGGCGAAGGTTCTTTTCGAGGGGCCCGAGCCGGGGACCCTGATCCAGTATTTCAAGGACGACGCCTCAGCCTTCAACAACCAGAAGAAGGGCACGATCTCCGGCAAGGGTGTTCTCAATAATCGGATTTCCGAATACCTCATGTCCAAGCTCATGGAGATCGGGGTGCCGACCCACTTCATGAAGCGTTTGAACATGCGCGAGCAGCTGGTGCACGAGGTCGAGATCATCCCGATTGAGGTGGTCGTCCGCAACATTGCCGCCGGCTCGTTCTCCGAGCGGTTCGGGGTGCCGGAGGGCACGCCGCTGCCCCGCTCGATCGTGGAGTACTATTACCAATCCGACGAACTGGGCGACCCGATGATCTCCGAAGAGCATATCACGGCCTTCGGCTGGGCGACGCCGCAGGATCTCGACGACATGATGGCGCTCAGCCTGCGGGTGAACGACTATCTCTCCGGCCTGTTCCTCGGCATCGGGCTGAAGCTGATCGACTTCAGGCTGGAGTTCGGACGCCTTTACAATGAGCACGGCGAGATGCGGATCATCCTCGCCGACGAGATCAGCCCGGACAACTGTCGCCTTTGGGACGTCAAGACCAACGAACGGCTGGACAAGGACCGCTTCCGCCGCGACCTGGGCGACGTGGCCCAGGCCTATCACGAGGTCGCACGCCGCCTCGGCATCCTGCCAGAGGCCCAGCAGGCGGAGATCGTGGACACCACCCGCGCCGCGTCGTCTTCCTGACGCCGGCGCACCAGAGTTCATTCAGAGCAAACGGGGGGCTTCGTGAAGGCGCGCGTTCACGTACGACTGAAAACCGGTGTGCACGACCCCCAGGGCAAGGCCATCCGCAACGCCCTGGTCGGCCTGGGCTTTTCCGACCTCGGCGAGGTCCGCCAGGGCAAGCTGATCGAGCTGGAACTGGGCGAGGACGACCCGGAAGCCGCCCGCGACACCGTCGACGCCATGTGCCGCCGCCTCTTGGCCAACACGGTCGTCGAGACCTACGATATTGAGCTGGAGCCGTAGGCTCCGCACCAGTCGCCAACCTCTACACCTTCATGAACACGAACGTCCCCCACAGCACCGCCAGGACCACGCCGCCGTAGATCGGCGTGCTGAAGATCCCGAGCCACGCCAGCAGGATGAAGGCGGAGCCGAGCAGGCTCAGGAACAGGCGGTCGCCGCGCGTCGTGTCAATGCCCAGCACGCCGCGGCGCGGGGCGCCGCCGGGGTGGCGCCACTCCAGGAACCCCATCGTGGCGATGGCGCAGAAGATGAAGATGAAGAACCCTGCAGTGGGCCAGGTCCATGCCATCCAGCCGGCCATGGCGGTCTTCCCTCCTGATCAGACGCGCCCGAGGGCGAAGCCCTTGGCGATGTAGTTGCGCACGAAATAGATGACGATGGCGCCCGGGATGATCGTCAGCACGCCGGC